>CAINDZ010000196.1 GCA_903847545.1 uncultured bacterium
CAGGCCAAGTCCGCCGGGAGGGTTCGCAAGTTGTTTCTGGTCAAGGCGATGCAGCTCCAGGGGTGATGGGGTGCCGGGGGGCGCGGGGCTCCGGTCGGTCCCTCCATGATAGCACGAATGGGGGCGCTCCGGGCACTTGCGCCGGCGCAACTGCCGCACCCTATCCCGGCAGCACCACGCGCACGAACAGCACCGCCATCGCCGCGTCCGCCGCCAGGTGCGCGACGTACGGCGCCCGCCACCCGCCGCGCGCCAGCGCCAGGTGCGACCACAGCAGCGAGGCGGCCGCGATGAGCGCCACCCGCACCAGCAGCACCGGCCACGGGAACAGCGCGCCCAGCAGCACCAGGTGGTAGGCCGCGAACGCGGCCGTGACCAGCGCCAGCCCGCGGCGGCGCCCGAATGTCTCGACGCAGCGCGGCGTCGCGTGGCCGCGCCACCACCATTCCTCGAGCAGCGGGTTCAGCGCCACGAACGCGGCCAGCACCAGCGCGGGGTCGTGCAGGTCCACCCCGAGCGCGGCGACGCGCGCGCGGTAGTCGGTGATCGCCCCCAGCCACGGGCGCACCGCCAGGTACGCCGCCAGGAAGGCGGGCCCGAAGGCGAGCCCGAGCAGCACCTCGGCGCGCCAGCCCCGCCGCGTCGCCGGCGCGAACGGCAGCCCGCCGCGCGCGCCGAACGGCCTGGCCCCCAGCAGCAGCCACGGCGCCAGCACGCAGCACCCGGCGCCGTACAGCAGGAACGTCAGCGGCAGGCTGCGCAGCCCGAACGCACCCGCGGCGCCCGCCGCGACAGGCAGCGCCAGCGCAGCCGGCAACCGCCAGCGGCGCGGCCGGTGACCATCCAGGTTGCGGGGCTCATCCAGCGCCACGTCGGGCCGTTTCCTTTCGGGCTGCGACTGCCCGCCATCGAACCACGCGCCACCGGCCGTGGCAACCACCGCCTGCGTTGACGCGCCGCCGCCGCCGTGCCAGTATCCCGCCGCGATCGTCCCAACACGTCCACGACCGTCAGGGGAGCTCCATGAACCCGACCGACACCTGGGTCATCATCCGCTACCGTGCCAAGCCCGGCTGCGCCGCGGAAGCCGTCCGCGAACTGTCCGCCCTGGTCGCCACCGTGCGCGAGCGCGAGCCCGACTGCACCGGCATCACCATCGTCACGCGCGACGAGGACCCCTGCGACTTCACCCTCATCGAGACCTGGACCAGCCGCGAGGCCTACGCCGGCCCGCACCTGCAGACCCCGCACATCCAGGCCTTCAAGGCCAAGGCCGGCGACTTCATGGCCGCCCCCCCCGAGATCACCTACTGGACCCACGCCACGACGGTGTAAGCGCGCCCCAGTGCGAAGCCGCCGGTTGCCCACCACCCGCACATGGGCGCCAGCAGTGCGATGTCGCCCGGTCACCCGCCACCGCCCACTTATGGGCGCCCAGCTGTCAGGCAAACGCCGTTGAACATGACACGGCGGGCTATCCGCAGCGCCAAAGGCGCGAGGACTGCCCGCCGTGTCATGTTCAACGGCGCTTGCCTGACACGCGCCCTACTTCAGGAGAAGCATGCGCTGCAATCCTTCGTATGCCCCCGAAGTCAGCCTGTAGAAGTACACGCCCGAAGGCACCCTCTGCCCGTTCTCGTCGGTGCCGTCCCAGGTCACGCTGTGGTCGCCGGCGGCCAGGCTGCCCGCGACCAGGCGCTTGATGTTGTTGCCGCGCACGTCGAACACCTGCAGCTCCGTGTCGCCGCCGTCGGCCAGCGTGAAGCGGATGGTCGTCGACGGGTTGAACGGGTTCGGCGTGTTCTGCGCCAGCAGCGTGCGCGCCGTGGGCGTCGGCGAGGCCGACGGGGCGCCCTGGAACCAGCCGAGGTCGTGGAACACCGACAGGGCCAGGTCGACGCCGTCGGGGTCGAGGTCGCTGTTGATCGCCGGCTCCATCAGCAGGTTCGGCATCGCGCTGGTGTCGAAGTGCGACACCGACGAGCCCGACTGCAGCGGGTTCGGCGTGTAGACCAGCGGCCGGCCCTGCGCATCGGCGCCGGCGCGCTTGGTCGCGCTGGAGTGGATCGTCGCCATGACGCCGTTGGCCAGCTGGGCCTTCAGCGCCGTGCCGTCGGCCTGGCTGACCATCACCACGGGAATGGTCACCGTGGCGCTCGAGCCACCCATTGTCGACGGGGCGCCGGCCACGTTGTTGACGATGATGACGCCGATCGCGCCGGCGGCCTGCGCGGCCTCGGCCTTGATGGCGAACGTGCACGTGCCGCGGTCGATCAACGCGATGTTGCCGTTGATGGCGGCCGCGTTCACGAACGTCTCGCAGCCGTCCGACGTGGGCGCGGTGCCGTCCACCGCCGCCACGACCTGGCCGGTCACCGGCGACGAGGCCACCGTCGGCCCGAACGCGGCATCGCCCACCACGTACGTGCCCGCCACGGCGGCCGGCGCCGACACGACCAGCTCGGACGCGTAGCCCAGCCAGTTGCCCGCGTTCCAGGTCGCGAACGGGCCGGTGAAGGCCACGTTGCCCGGGTTGATGGCCGAGGCGACCCGCTGCGCGTTGGTCATGCTGGTCCAGGCCAGCCCGACCGTGTTGTCGTAGAGGAAGTTCGAGAACGCGTCGTGCTTCGAGTTGAAGAACGCGCCCGTCGTGTTGCTGACCAGGCTGATGAAGCCCAGGCCGTGGCCGAACTCGTGCATCAGCACGACGACAAGGTTGATGCCCGAGCCGGAATTGCCGTCCAGGCCCAGGTACCAGCCCGAGCCGGGCAGGCACGTGGCGCCGCCGATGCTCACGTTGAACTGGGCGCGGATGTCGTCGGCCGTCGTGTTCGTGGCGCCGGGATTCAGGTCGGTGCCCGCCAGCTTGTTGGCCAGCGCCGCCGGGTACCAGGTCGCGGCGAGCGGCGCGTTCGCGAAGTCGGCGCTGTAGGTGCGCGGGCCGGCCGAGCCCAGCGTGGCCGTCGTGGTCGTGCAGGTCAGCGGGTCGAACGAGGCGGTGATGCGGATCTCGACGTTGCTCGGCAGCAGCGCGCCCCACACGTCGGCCGCGAACTGGAACGCGATCAGGCGCTGCTGGCCCAGGGTGGTGCCGGTGTTGCCGCCGACCGGCGCCACCGGCGTCGGGTCATTGAAGCCCTCGCCGGCGCCGTCCGCGTTGACGATCGTGATGGTCGCGGCCGAGGCCGCGCCCGCCAGCAGCAGGGCGCCGGCGGCCAGGGCCAGCGAGGCCCGCTTCAGGAGGTGCTTCATCTCAGCGCACCTCCAGGCCGGACGGCTGGGGCTCGGCCAGGAAGAACGCGTCGTATTCCTCGCGGCTGTGCACGCAGCCGAGGATGAGTTTCCCGTCGGGCCCAAGGCGCGCCACGTTCATCGACAGCATGTCCGGCCCGGCCACCGCGAGGCTCGAACCGTCGGCATTGAGGATTACGTCGGCAGCGTCGTCCACGCGCGAGGGAATCGGGTTGGCGGCCAGCTGCACG
>CAINDZ010000197.1 GCA_903847545.1 uncultured bacterium
CGTCACCTCGACCGTGGGCGTGGGCACGACCTTCACGGTGTTCCTGCCGCCCGCCAAGGCGGCGGCGCCCGAGGCCGCGCCGGCAAAGGCCGAGCTGACGCGCGGGCGCGGCGAGAGCGTGCTGCTGGTCGAGGACGAGGAATCGGTGCGCGAGGCCATCGCCGCCATGCTGCAGCACCTGGGCTACCGCGTGCTGGCCGCGGCGTCGGGACGCGAGGCGCTCGACATCTTCGCGCTGCCCGAGGTGAACCCCGACCTCGTGTTGACCGACGTCGTCATGCCCGACCTGGACGGCGAGGGCCTGTGCGCGCAGTTGCGCGCGCTGCGGCCGGACGTGACCATCATCGCCATGAGCGGCTACCCACTGGGCTCGCGCGGGGCCGGCCTGCTGGAGCTGGGCGCGGTGGCCTGGGTGCAGAAGCCGATGGCCATCGAGCAACTGGCCGAGGTCGTGGCCGGCGTGCTCAAAGACCGCAAGTAGGACGGGCGCCATCGTTGCCGACGGCGCCCGCCCCTGCCGGGATGACAGGTGTCCTTCGGGTTGCTACCCGACCGACACCGCGCCCTTGCCCGGCGCCGGAGCCCGGGCACCCGACTGCTCGAGGCTCCAGCCGAACTTCAGGCCCGCCATGAACCACGCGAAGCTGGCGACGCCCACCAGGAACACGCTGTCACCGACGATGCGCAGCCAGCGCAGCGTCTCGATCCACGGCTGCTGCATGAACTCGGCGCTGCGCGCGTACCACAGGCCCTTGTCCACGCTCGCCACGGCCTGCGCCAGGCCGATGGGCAGCAGGCTCAGGCCGATCATCAGCGCCAGGCCGATGTTCAGGCACCAGAAGGCGATGGCCAGCGGGCGCTCCTTCCACGCGACCTCCCCGGTCAGCCGGCGCGCCACCAGCAGCATCAGGCCCAGCGAGAGCAGCCCGTACACCCCGAACAGCGCGGCGTGTCCGTGCACCGGCGTGGTGTTCAGGCCCTGCATGTAGTACAGCGCGATGGGCGGGTTGATCAGGAACCCGAAGACGCCCGCGCCCACCAGGTTCCAGAACGCGACGCCGACGAAGAACGTGATCGGCCAGCGCAGCCGGGCCACCCACGGCGCGGCGTGCTGCAGGCGCCAGGTCTGGAACGCCTCCAGGCCGATCAGCACCAGGGGCACCACTTCCAGCGCGCTGAACGTGGCGCCGATGGCCATGATCGACGTCGGCGTGCCGCTGAAGTACAGGTGATGGAACGTGCCCGGGATGCCGGCGAACAGGAACAGCGCGCTCGAGGCGATGACGGCGCCGCCGGCGTGGTTCTCGCGGATCAGGTTCATGCGGGCGAACACGAAGGCGATGGCCGCGGTCGCGAACACCTCGAAGAAGCCCTCCACCCACAGGTGGACCACCCACCAGCGCCAGTACTCCATGATGGAGATGTGCGTGCGCGCGCTGAACAGGAAGCCCGAGGCGTACATCAGGCCGATGGCGGCGCTGGCGCCCGTGAACATGAAGATGAGCGAGCGCGAGCTGTCCTTGCGCTGCAGGGCCGGCCACAGGCCGCGCAGCATCAGCGTCAGCCACAGCAAGAGGCCGACGAAGAGCGCGATCTGCCACGCGCGGCCCAGGTCGACGTACTCGTAGCCCTGGTGGCCGAACCAGAAGCCCTGGTTCAGGCCGAGGCGCTGGTGGATCGACATCGCCTCGCCGGTCAGCGAGCCGGCCACGACCAGCAGCAGCGCGCCGAACAGCACGTTGACGCCCAGGCGCTGGAAGCGCGGCTCGCGGCCGCCGACCAGCGGCGCCAGGAACAGGCCCGCGGCCAGGAACGCCGTCGCGATCCAGAACACGCCGGTCTGGATGTGCCAGGTGCGGCTGAGCGCGTACGGCAGGTACTTGCCCAGCGGGAAGCCGAAGAACGACTGGCCCTCGACCGTGTAGTGCGCGGTGACGGCGCCCAGCAGCGCCTGCACCGCGAACACGGCGACGACCACGGCGACGTACTTGGCGGTCGCGCGCATCGAGGGGGTCAGCATCGACAGGGCGAAGGGATCATTCCGGGGAGCGGTGATCTCGGGCTCCTCTTCCCTGCGGAAGGCGCGCCACCAGACGATGGCGCCGACGGCGGCCAGCAGCAGCACGATGCTGATCATCGACCACATCAGGTTGGCGCCCGTGGGGCGGTTGCCCACCAGGGCGTCGGCCGGCCAGTTGTTCGTGTAGGTGATGTCCTGGCCGGGGCGCTCGGTGACGCAAGCCCAGCTGGCCCAGAAGAAGAAGTCGGTGAGCGGCGCCAGGCGCGCCTTGTCCTTCACGGTGACGTCCTGCATGGCGTAGTCCTCGCGGAGCTTTGCCAGCTGCGGGTCGCCGCCGAACAGGCCCGCGTAGTGCGCGGCGGTGCGGCGCATCGCCTCGGCGCGGTCGGCGTCGACGGTGAGCGTCTTCGTCGCCGCGTCGTAGGTGTTGGGGCGCATCTCGCGCGGCACGCGCGCGGTCAGCTCGGCCTGCGCGGCGGGCGACAGCGCGGCGAACGAGGCGGCGCCCTGGCGGACGGCCCAGATCTCCAGCAGCTCGGTGGCTTCGCGGTGCAGCCAGTCGGCCGACCAGTCGGGGGCCTGGTAGGCGCCGTGGCCCCACACCGAGCCCAGCTGCTGGCCGCCGGTGGACTGCCACACCTGCTGGCCGTCGAGGATGTCCTTGGCGGTCATCAGCACCTGCCCGTCGGCCGTGACCACGCGCTCGGGGATGGGGGGCTTCTGGCGGTAGATCTGGGTGCCAAACGCCCCGAGGAGGGTGAAGGCCAACAGCAGGGTTCCGCCCAGGAGCCACCACAGCTTCTTGTGCTCGTGCAACATGTTGGGAGTGTCCTTTCACAGCGTCCGCGGGCCCGCGCGCGCCGGAGGCATTCCGGTCGGGTGGCGGCGGCCGACGGTTCCGCGATTAACAGGCACGAATGGGGCCATCGGTAATTTGTTGTCGAGCAACGGAATAGGATTCGTGTTGTTGCAATGTATACATCGGAATGTTATTGTATGGGATACTAGGTTATGAAAAGGAGAACAGATGCGCGCCCCCTTGACTCCCCTGCTGGACATTGCCCGCGACCTGACCGCGTCGCTGGCCGCCGAGGACCGGTACCAGCGCCTGCTGGCCGCCGTGCAGCGCCTGATCCCGTGCGACGCCGCCTGCCTGCTGCGCCTGGAAGGCGACGCCCTGGTGCCACTGTCGGCCATCGGCCTGGCGCCCGAGGCCGTGGTCACGCGCTACATGCGGGGCGAGCATCCGCGGCTGGACGTGATCCTGAGCGCGCGCGATCCGGTGCACTTCGCCGCCGACTCGTCGCTGCCCGACCCGTTCGACCGCATGCTGGCGGGCAAGGAGGGCGAGCTGGCCGACGTGCACGCCTGCTTCGGCTGCGCGCTGCGGCACGACAACCACATCGTCGGCGCGCTGACGGCCGACGCCCTGGAC
>CAINDZ010000198.1 GCA_903847545.1 uncultured bacterium
AGCCCGCCCGTGCAGGATTCGGCCACCGCCACGGTGCGGCCGCGCGCCAGCGCCAGGTCCTTCACCACGGTCGGCAGGTCGCGCCCGTCGCGCGCGTACACCAGGTGGGCCAGCTCCGCGTCCAGCCGCGCACCGACATCGTCCAGCTGCGCCTCGTCGCCCGGCGCGGCCGAGACGCGCACGTCCACGCCCCAGTCCGACAGCCACCACGACCAGCCCAGGCGCGGATGTGCGGCGCGCGCCTCCTCGCAGCGGCGCACGAGCTGCAGTTCGGCGATCTGCGCCGTGCGCCAGGAGCGCGTGGCGCGACCCACGGGCAGCGCGCCCTCGCGCTCGAGCTGCGCCAGCACCAGGGGCAGCAGGCCCTCCAGCTCGGGCGGGACGCCCGGCAGCAGCACGAACATGCGCCCGCACAGGCGGCCCGTCAGGCCGGGCGCCGAGCCGACGGGATTCGCCAGGGGCACGAGCCCGCGCGGCACCTGGCACTGGCGCTCCACGCCGGCGCGCACGCTGATGCCCCGCCGCCGCCAGCGCTCCTCCAGTTGTGCGCGCACGGCGGCGTCCTCGTCGAGCGGCACGCCGGCCCACGCGGCCAGCGCATCGCGGGTCAGGTCGTCGGGCGTCGAGCCCAGGCCGCCGGTCATGAACACGAGGTCGCCGGGCGCCGTGCGGTCGAGCGCCTGCCGGATCGCCGCCTCGGTGTCCGGCACCACCTGGATGAGCCCGCAGCGCAATGCGTGCCCGCCGAGGGCGCGCTGGATGCGGCCGCTGTTGGTGTCGGCCGTGCGACCTTCCAGCAGCTCGTCGCCGACGGCGATGATCTTCAGCTCGCCGGACGGCGCCGAATCGCTCACAGCCCCCACCTCGCCAGCAGCACCCTGGTCGCGTGCGTCGCCGCGCAGGCCAGCACGCCGGCGCCCAGGTCGTCGGCCATGATGCCCACGCCGCCGCCGCCGTTCAGCTGCTCGAGCCGGCGCACGCCGAACGGCTTGAGGATGTCGAAGAAGCGGAACCACAGGAACCCCGCGAACCACACCAGCGGGCCGCCCGCCACGCCGAGGAAGGTGACGATCATGCCGGCCACCTCGTCGATGACGACCAGCTTCGGGTCCTCGCCGTGCAGCCGCTCGAGGGTGCCGGCCACCGGGATGCCGACCGCGACGACCAGCGCGAGCAGCCCCAGCTGCACGGGCAGGCCGATGGGTCCCCACGCCGTCCAGGCGCCCCACCACATCAGCGTATAGAGCAGGCTGCCCGCGGTCGCGGGCGCGATGGGCGCGTAGCCGGAGCCGAAAAACGTACCGGCCACGTGGAGGGCGAATCGACGCATGGAGCATCCTCGGGTTGGTGGGCTGGCGGTGCGGCGCCACTGTCGCCGCAGCCCGGCATTATAGCGGCATCGTCGCGCGAACACCAAGCGGGTCACGCGACAGGACGCCGCCCCCGGCCCGGGGACGGCGTCCTGTCGAGCGCACCCGGTGCGGCACCTACGGCGAGGTCCCGGCGGCGGCCGCCGGCGCCGGCGCCGCGGCGCTGTCGGCGGCGACGGGGGCCGACGCCAGTCCGCGCGTGTCTGCCCGCACGACGGCCTCCGGGTATTCCAGCGTCCGCTGGGCCAGCTGTCCAAGGTCCGGCACCGCCGCGGCGTCGACCCACCAGTCGCGACTTCCCGTCCCGAACCAGTGGATGAGGGTGTGCCCCGTGGCCGGGTCGTGCGTCACGTCGGCACGCCGCGCCGACGGGTCCTCGACGACCGTGATCTGCGACAGGAGGAGCCCCGCCCCGAGCAACCGCTCGATGATCCCCCTCGCGCTGTTCGCGTGCGGCGCCACGACGACCGCGCGCACCTCGCGCAACTCGCTCGGGTAGACCTCGAACTGGCGGACCCGCTGCAGCATCTGCGCCACCAGGTCCATGTCGCCCTCGCCGTAGCACCGGTCATAGGTGCTCGGATGCCCCAGGTAGCCGAAGTGCCCCGCCCTGCCCAGCACCACGGCGGTGCAGGTGCTGACGCCGTAGGTCAGCAGACGGGCGCCCGGTCGCACGCAGCGGAACTCGTCCATGTCCACGCGCACCAGGTCGGACGGCAACGCGGGCTCGGGCAGTCGCGGCGGTTTCGCGGCCGCGGCGGCGGCGACCAGCGTCGCGTCGAAGCCCGCGCGACGCCAGGCGCGCGTGACGACCTCGTCCTCGTCGATCTTGGCGATCAACAGCCACTCGCGGTCGAGCACCGGGCAGACCTCGAACGAGGTCAGCGCCCGCTGGCCGCGGTAATCGGTGATGATCTTGTGGCCACGGCGCTCGGCGAACTTGGCGCTGATGTTCTCGGCGGACAGGTGCTGCCGTAGGATGCTGGTGTCGGCGCGGAATCGCGAGTCGGTCAACATCTGCCGCTCGCGGTTGACCAGGAACACCTCGCCGGTCGCGCCGAGGTAGTCGCCGCGCGCGAAGATGCGGTTCAGCTTGTCGATCGTGCACTGCAGGATCAGCCACCCCGCCGGCTTGCCGGCCACCTTCATGGGCTCGACGAAGAAGGCCGACGGCTCGCCCGAGGCCTCGTAGAACTGGTAGTCCACGAATGACGCTTCCGGATTCTCGCGCAGCCTGCGACCAAGCGCCGTGCCGGACTGCTGCGTGCCGAGCAGGTTCGTGCCCACGTCGGACTCGCCGCGGATCGTCCGGAAGATGCGGCCGTCGCGGGCGACGAAGAGGACGTCGTAGAACGTCTGGTAGTTGGCGAGGTAGTGCTCGCGCATCGCCAGGTCGAGGTCGCGGATGACCTCAAGGGCCTCGGCCGGCGGCGCCTGCTTCGCCTGCAGCTCGGCCAGGCGGCTGCGGATCCGGAAGTACTCGACCAGGACGGGGTCGGTCGCGGCCTGACCCGCCAGCCTCTGTACGCGGTCGAGGTAGTCGCGCAGCTGGGTCAGCTTCTCGTCGCGCAGCCGATCGAGCTCCTCGTAGGTGCCGACGACCAGGTCCTGGCCGGCCAGGGCCCGGCCGGAATTGCCCACCGGCGGCAGGATCAGCGCCAGCGCCAGCGCGCACCCCAGCGCGCCGGGGTGGACCCTTCGTCCCGGAGACCGCAGCAACGACATCATTTGACGACCTTTCGAGAGGGCGTGGCCCCACGCAGGCACGCCGGCGATTCACCGAAGCAAGCGGCCTGCCAGCCGGCATGGCCGCTTGACAACCCGAGGGGTCCCCTCTAGATTGCGCCGCCAGACAAGACTTGCATCAAGAGTTCCCGGGGCCCTGCGGCCCGGGACGGCAACCGAGCGGGAATGATCCCGCCGCGGTGCCGCAGCCGACCTCGTGTCGGGCTGATGCGGGCGGAACCGCCGTCGCGGCGGGCTCCGTCAAAAGGGACTCGGACAGTCGGCGCCCGCGCCGCAACCCGTGGACCACCGCGATCACGCCGCACATCGCCGCTCTTGATGCCGTGCCCCGGGGGGTTACGGCATGACGACCAGGACCACGGCCACCGCTTCCGGCTTCCACGAACCAGGCTTCGCGTCGATCGACAGCATCTGCTGCCGCGCCGGGACCGGCGCCGCCGACGGCACGCCGCTCGTGGCGCCCATCGTGCAGTCCACCACATTCTGTCGCGACGGCGTGGACAGCCGCGCCGCGCACCAGTACTCGCGCGTCTCGAACCCCACCGTCAGCGCACTCGAGGACGTGCTCGGCGCGCTCGAGTCCGCACCGCCCGCCGTGTGCTTCAGCACGGGCCTGGCCGCCGAGACGGCGTTGCTCCTGGCCCTCGTGCGGGCCGGCGACCACGTCGTCTGCGCGCGCGCCGTCTACGGCGGCACCACCCGCCTGCTGCAGCAAGTGCTGGCGCCGCTGGGCATCGACTCGACGTTCGTCGACGCCACGGACGAGGCTGCCGTCGCCGCGGCGGTGACCACGCGCACGCGCGTCGTGCTGGTCGAGACGCCGGCAAACCCGACGCTCGAGGTGACCGACCTGCGCCGGGTCGCGGACATCGCGCACGCGGCCGGCGCGCGACTGGTCGTCGACAACACGTTCCTGACGGCGGCGCTGCAGCAGCCCCTGTCGCTGGGCGCCGACGTCACCGTGACCTCGACGACGAAGTTCATCGACGGACACTCGGTGGCTCCCGGCGGCTCGGTGGTGTCCCGCGACGAGGCGCTGCTGGAACGCGTCCGCTTCGTGCGCAAGAGCACCGGGGCCATCCAGACGCCCCAGCACGCGTGGCTCACGCTGCAGGGGATCAAGACCCTGCCCCTGCGACTGCGCGCGCAGTCGTCCTCTGCCGAGGCGCTGGCCCGGCGGCTCGCGGCCCACGAGGCGGTCGAGCGCGTGCACTACCCAACGATCGCGGACCCCGCCCTGGCAGCGGCGCAGCACCTGGGCGCGCACGGCGCCGTGCTCGCGTTCGAGGTGCGCGGCGGCCTGGCGGCGGCGCGTCGCGTGGCCGGGGCGCTGCGGCTGTGCCGGCTGGTCGAGCACGTGGGCTCGGTCGAGACGCTGGTCACCCATCCCGCCTCGATGACGCACGCGGACCTCACGCCGGCGGCGCGCGCGGCGGCCGGCGTGCGCGACGGCCTGCTGCGCCTGTCGGTCGGCCTCGAGTCGGTGGCGGACATCGGCGCCGACCTCGACGCGGCGCTGGCGACGGCCGCGCTGGAGGCGGCGCGATGAACAACGCACCACTCATCATCCTCAAGTTCGGGGGCTCGGTGCTGCGCGACGAGGCCAGCCTCGGCGGCGCCGTCCACGAGGTGTACCGCTGGCGCCGCGACGGGTGGCGTGTCGTCGCCGTCGTCTCGGCGCTGGCCGGGCGCACCGACGAGCTGCTGGCGCGCGCCAACCGCCTGGGGCTGGACGAGCAGTCCCACGCCCGCGCCGAGATGGCCGCCGGCGGCGAACGCGAGAGCGCGGCGCTGCTGGCCGCGCTCCTCGAGCGCGCGGGCGTCCCCTGCGCGTGCCTGTCGGCCGGGTTGCGCGCGCGCGGCCCGGCCACCGA
>CAINDZ010000199.1 GCA_903847545.1 uncultured bacterium
CGGCAAGACGCTCGAGGAGGCCTCGCGCGTCACCAACGAGGACATCGCCAACGAGCTGGGCGGGCTGCCGCGCGAGAAGATGCACTGCTCGGTGATGGGCCGCGAGGCGCTCGAGGCCGCGATGCTCGACTACTACAAGCGGCAGGGCAAGGACGTCCCCTGCCACCTGCTGGCCGGCACCTCGCTGCTGTGCCACTGCTTCCAGGTCACGAAGGAGACCGTGCGCGAGGCGATCGAACGCCACAACCTCGAGTCGATCGAGGAAGTCACGCACTTCACGAAGGCCGGTGGCGGCTGCGGCGACTGCCATCACGAGATCGCCGACCTGTTGCGCGAGCACCAGGCCCGCCGCGAGGAGAATGCCGCGTCGCCGGCACCCGCGGGGGCGGCGCTCATCGAGTTGGCGCCGCTGGCGGCGCCCGCGTCCGCCGGTCCCGCGCACGACCCTGCCGACGCCGCCATCGTGGCCCGCATCGCCGAGCTGCTCGCGCACGAGATCGCCCCGGCCCTGCGCGCCGACGGCGGCGACGTCGAGTTCGTCCGCTACGCCGACCTGCGCGTCTATGTGCGGCTGACCGGCTCCTGCGCCGCCTGCCGCTCCTCGTCGGTCACCATCAGCGGCCTGGTCGAGCCGCGCCTGCGCGAGTTCGTCGACCCCCGCCTGGTCGTCGTCGAAACGGGTCGGCGATGAGCGCCGAGGGCCGCCAGCCCGGCCTGCTCGAGGGCCTGCCGCCGCGCCCGGAGGCCGGCATCTACCTCGACAACAACGCGACGACGCCCGTGGCCGCCGAGGTTGTGGCGAAGATGGTGCCGCTGCTGACCGAGCACTACGGCAACCCGTCCAGCATGCACTCGTTCGGCGCGCGCGCCGGCGACGAGGTGGCGACGGCGCGCCAGAAGGTGGCGACGTTCCTCGGCGCCGCGCTGCCCAGCGAGATCGTCTTCACCAGCGGCGGCTCGGAGGGCGACAACCTCGCCATCGTCGGCACGCTGCACGCGTATCCCGAGCGTAGGCACCTGGTCACGTCCGAGGTGGAACACCCGGCGGTGCTCGGCCTGTGCCGGGAGCTCCAGAAGCGCCACGGCTACGATGTCACGTTCCTGAAGGTCGACGGCCGAGGCCGTCTCGACCCCGATGCGGTCGCGGCCGCGCTGCGCCCGGACACGGCGCTGGTCTCGCTGATGATGGCCAACAACGAGACCGGCGTGCTGTTCGACATCGAGGCGATCGGCAAGGTCGTGCGCGCGCACGGCGCGGTCTTCCACGTGGACGGCGTGCAGGCCGCCGGCAAGCTGCCGCTCGACCTCGAGCACATGCCGGTCGACCTGTTCGCCATCTCGGGGCACAAGCTGCACGCCGCCAAGGGCGTCGGTGCGCTGTACGTGCGCAAGGGCACCAAGCTGCGGCCGCTCATCGTGGGCGGCCACCAGGAGCGCGGTCGCCGCGCCGGCACCGAGAACGTCGCCTCCATCGCCGGCCTGGGCGTGGCCTGCGACCTGGCGACGGCCGGGCTCGAGCGCGAGAACGTCGAGGTGCGTCGCCTGCGCGACCGCCTCGAGAAGGGCCTGCTCGGGGCCATCCCCGACTGCCAGGCCAACGGCGACCCGGACTACCGGCTGCCCAACACGACGAACGTCAGCTTCCGGTACATCGAGGGCGAGGGCATCCTGCTGCTGCTCGACCGCGCGGGCGTGGCCGCCAGCAGCGGTTCCGCGTGCACCAGCGGCAGCCTCGAGCCGTCCCACGTGCTGCGCGCGATGGGCCTGCCCTTCACGCTCACGCACGGGTCCATCCGGTTCTCGCTGTCGCGCTACAACACCGAGGCCGAGGTCGACTACGTCGTCGAGGTGCTGCCGCGCATCATCGAGCGCCTGCGCCTGATCACGCCGTTCAACGAGCAGCGCGCGACCTTCTGAGCCGCGGGGGCGGCCGCCCCCGGCAGGGACGCCGCCCGGTAAGGATCATGACCGACGCCTCGCACACGTCGCGCGGCGGCCCTGGCGGGCTGCTGCACGCCGCCCTGCTGGACAAGGTGGCGGGCGAGGGCCTCGAGACGGCCGTCGCTTCGCTGAGGTCCGCCCTGCAGTCGCCCGGCGACGGGCCGTTGCTGGTGACGGGCCTGCGCGGCGGCGCCCCCGGCCTCATGCTCGCCGCCTGGCACACGGCCAGCGGTCGTCCCGCCCTCGTCGTCACCCCCGACCGCGAATCCGCCGACCGCCTCGCCGACGACCTCGAGGTCTGGCTCGGGGCCGGCGCGGTGTGCCACCTGCCGCAGCCCGAGGTGCTGGCCTTCGACCGCAACTCGCCGGATGCGGCCACCGCCGGCGACTACCTGGCCGGGCTGCATCGCTTGCGCACCCAGTCCGGCGTCCTGGCCGTGACCTCGCTGGCGGCATTGCGCCAGCGCGTCATGGCGCCGGGCACGCTTGAGCACGCCGTCATCCGGCTGCGCACCGGGCACCGCGTCGACCCGGACCAGCTGGGCGTCCTGCTGGCGCGCGGCGGCTACCGCCCGGCCGGCATGGTCGCCAAGATCGGCGACTTCGCGCGGCGCGGCGGCCTGCTCGACGTGTTCGCCCCGGGCGACCGGCCGCTGCGCATCGAGTTCTTCGACGACGAGGTCGTCTCGCTGCGCCTGTTCGAGGTCGAGTCGCAGCGCACGGTCGAGCGCACCGAGGAGGCGGTCATCGTCCCGGTCAGCCACCTGTGGCTGGACGACGACGCGTGCCTGGCCTGCCTGGCGCGCGCCGAACAGGAGCTGGCCGCGCGGCCCGAGGGACCCGACCAGGACGCGCTCGAGGACCTGCAGCGCCGGCTCGAGGACCGCCTGCTCGACGACGGCATCGAGAGCTACCTGCCGTGGACGGGGCCCACCGCCACCCTGATCGACTACCTGCCCGAGGGCGCGACGCTGTTCTGGTGCGACCCCGTCCGCCTGAACGAGCAGTCCGACCTGCTGGATGCCGAGCTGCCGCGCCTGCGCGAGGGCCGCGCCGAGCGCGATCCGGTGCTGCCGGCGGTCGAGGAACTGGTCGAGCCCTCGGCGAAACTGGCCGCGCGCAGGCTTCGCCACGTGCACCTGGCCGAGTCGCGCATCGCGGGCGACGAGGCCTCGCGCTGGCTGGCCGACGAGCCGCGCGCCGTCGTCGACTTCCCGACCACCGCGCAGACCCTGCGCGGCGGCGACGTGGCCGCCCTGCGCGCCGAGTTGCAGGCGCGCGAGGCGGCCGGCGACGCGGTCCTGCTCCTGTGCGACAACCGCGGACAGGCCGACCGCCTGGCCGACCTGCTTGACGAGGACGGCTCGGCGGCGCTCGCCACGCGTCCGGTGGTCGGCGGCATCGCCGCCGGCTTCGCCTGGCCCGGCGCCCGCCTGCACTGCCTGACCGACCACGAGTTCTTCGAGCGCTACCGCCGCCCCGTGCGCGCGCGCCACCGCAGCAGCGGCGTCGTCAAGGAGCGCGCCTCGCTGCGCCCCGGCGAGCACGTCGTGCACCTGGAATACGGCATCGCCCGCTACCAGGGCCTGCGCGTCATCACGGTCGAGGGCGTCGAGCGCGAGTGCCTGCTGCTGGAATACGCCGAGGACGGCAAGGTCTACGTCCCGGTCGAGAACATCGACCAGGTCGAGCGCTACAGCTCCGACCAGGGCGCCAACCCGCCGCTCGCGCGCCTGGGCTCGGGCAGCTGGCTGAAGGTCAAGGGCAAGGCCCGCAAGGCCATCCGCGCGATGGCGGCCGAGCTGATCGACCTCTACGCGGCGCGGCGCGCCAAGCCGGGGTACGCGTTCCCGCCCGACGGCCACCTGCAGCGCGCGCTCGAGGACTCGTTCCTGTGGGACGAGACGCCCGACCAGCTGACGGCCATCAACGAGGTCAAGCGCGACATGGAGGGGCCCGAGCCGATGGACCGCCTGGTCTGCGGCGACGTCGGCTTCGGCAAGACCGAGGTGGCCATCCGCGCCGCGTTCAAGGCCGTCGCCGCCGGCAAGCAGGTGGCCGTCCTTTGCCCGACCACGCTGCTGGCGGCCCAGCACGGCGAGACGTTCAGCGAGCGCTTCCGCGACTTCCCGGTGAAGGTGGCGGTCCTCAACCGCTACCGCACGCCGGCCGAGCAGAAGGAGGTGCTGGCGAACCTGGCCGCCGGCCGGCTGGACGTGCTGGTGGGCACGCACCGCCTGCTGTCGCGCGACGTGAAGTTCAAGGACCTGGGCCTGCTCGTGGTGGACGAGGAACAGCGCTTCGGCGTGCGCCACAAGGAGCGCCTGAAGGAGATGAAGCGCGAGGTCGACGCCATCACGCTGAGCGCGACGCCGATCCCGCGCACGCTCTACCTGGCGCTGATGGGCGCCCGCGACATGTCGCTGATCAACACGCCGCCGCGCGACCGGCTGCCCATCCACACCGAGCTCTGCGCCTTCGACAAGCGCGTCCTGGTCGAGGCGATC
>CAINDZ010000200.1 GCA_903847545.1 uncultured bacterium
CGCGTCAGGGCCGACGGCAGGGCCGGGACGGATGCCTGCCGCAGCACGCGCTTGGGCGCGCAACCGGGCGCACTGAGCCCCACAAGCAGTGCCAAAGCCAGCCAGACAGCCGTGTGCCCGCGTCGCAGCATCGTCCCCATGGTACCGTGGATGGCGTGCCGATGGTCCATGCAACCCGTTGGGGGCGAAGGATTTCGACACAAGTTTCACGCGCTCTAGCGGTCGTGGTGCAAGCCCCGGGCCTCGGCCGCCGCGCCTGTTTGCAGGCACGCCTTGGAGGACTCCCGGGACAGTGCTAGTTTAGCCAGACCATGAAATCACACAAGCCGGAACCACAACACCGCCGCCCTTCGAAAGATCCCGCCCGGAACAAGGGGGGCGCGGCGAAGCCTGAGCCCGCCCGGGGCGCGTCAGGGAAGGCGAAGCCGGCGGGGCCCAAGCCCGCGGGAAGCAAGCCTGCGAAGGCCAGGCCCGCGAAGGCCGCGGCGCCCAAGCCCGCCGCCCCCGCGCCGGTCGAGCCGGTGCAGGTCGAGCTGCGCATCGAGAAGCTCGTCACCGGCGGCGACGGCCTGGCCCGCGACGAGCAGGGCGCCTGCTTCGTGCCGCGCACCGCGCCGGGCGACTTGGTGCGCGCCGCGGTCGTCGAGGCGCGCGCCGGCTACCGCCGCGCCGAGCTGCGCGAGGTCGTCGAGCCCGGTCCCGACCGCCGCGAGCCGCCGTGCCGCCACTTCGCCCACTGCGGCGGCTGCGACCTGCAGCACATGACCGACGAGGCGCAGCGCGCCGCGAAGCTGGCCATCGTCACCGAGTGCTTCCAGCGCCAGGGCAAGCTCGACGCCGCGCCGTGGATGGGCCCGTTCATCGGCGGCGACCCGTTCACGTGGCGCACGGCGTTGCGCCTGCACGCGCACCCGACCGGCTGCTACGGACTGCACCAGCGCGGCACGCACGAAGTGGTGCGGATGGAAGAGTGCCCGGTGATGGCCGCGCCGTTCACTGAGGTCATCCTGCCCTGGCTGCGCTTCCTGCCGCCGGTGGACCAGGTCGTCGTGCGCCTGGACGGGCGCGGCGGCTGGCTGCTGTCGCTGTTCGGCGCGCCGGCGCGGCTGAAGGTGCTCAAGAAGATGGTCGGCTCGCTCGAGCCCGGCGATGCGCCGGCGCCCGGCCTGAAGGGCCTGCTCTTCAACAACCGCCCGGTGTGGGGCCGCGACTACCTGGTGCACCAGGTGGCCGGACACGCCTACCGCGTCGGCGCCGGGGCGTTCTTCCAGAACAACCAGCAGGTCGCCGAGGCGGCCGTCGCCACGGTGCGCGGCTGGCTGGACGAGCTGGCGCCCGCGGGTGCGCGCCTTCCGCACCTGCTGGACCTGTACGGCGGCGTCGGCCTGTTCACGCTGGCGCTGGCCGACCGCTTCGAGCGCGCCACACTGGTCGAGCTGGACGCGGGCGCCTGTCGCGACGCCGAGAACAACATCGCCCGCGACGAGGCGGCACGGGGCCGCGCCAGCGTCTTCACGGGCGACCTGGCCGAGGTGCTGGGACGACCCGACCTGCTGGATGCCGCGACCTGGCGGCAGGCGGTGTGCGTGGCCGACCCGCCGCGCGCGGGCCTGGGCCGCGACGGCGTGCAGGCCCTGCTGGCCCGTCGCCCGGCGCACATCTTCTACATGAGCTGCGACCCCTCCACCCAGGCCCGCGATGCCGGCGCCCTGGTGGCGGCCGGCTATGTGCCGCGCACGCTGCGCGTGCTGGACATGTTCCCGCAGACGGCGCACGTCGAGTCGCTGATGTGGCTGGCGGACGCGCCCGCGGACCC
>CAINDZ010000201.1 GCA_903847545.1 uncultured bacterium
CCACGCCGGGCGCGAGCTTCGAGTACGACAAGGACGGCAACCCGGGCATCTACGCCATCGACCGGCTGGACCTGAGGACGCAGCAGACCGAGCGCCTGGTCGCGGGGCCGGGCGGCGCCTGCCGGCCGGTGCCGTCGCCGGACGGGAAGTCGGTCGCCTTCGTGCGCCGCGTCCGCTACGTCTCGACGCTGTTCGTGATGGACCTGCAGAGCGGCGCCGCGCGCGCCGTCTATGCGCCGCTCGAGCGCGACAACCAGGAGACCTGGGCCGTGCACGGCGTTTACCCCGCGATGGCGTGGACGCCCGACGGCAAGTCGCTCGTGTTCTGGGCGCAGGGCAAGTTGAGGCGGCTGGATGTCGCCTCGGGCCGGGCGGCCGAGGTCCCGTTCCGCGTCAAGAGCGTGCGGCGCATCGCCGAGGCCGTGCGCTTCCCGGTCGACGTGGCGCCGGCGAACTTCGACGTGAAGATGATCCGCAACGCGACGGTCTCGCCGGCCGGCGACCGCGTGGTGTTCCAGGCGCTCGGCCACCTGTACGTGGCGGCACTGGGCGGCGGCGTGGTCGGGACGCCGAGGCGGCTGACGGACGCCGTGGACGAGTTCGAGTACACCCCGTCCTGGTCGCGCGACGGAAAACAGCTCGCCTACGTGGCGTGGAACGACGCGCGCCTGGCCTCGGTGCGCGTGATCGCGGCCACCGGCGGCAAGGCGCGCACCCTGACGACCGAGCCGGGCCACTACCAGAACCCCGTGTTCACGCCCGAGGGCGACGCCGTGGCCTACGACAAGGTGGGCGGCGGCTACCTGACCAGCCCGCTGTGGGGGCATGACCAGGGCGTGTACGCGGTGGCCATCGGCAAGGCGGGAGCCAGGGGAGCGCCTGCGGCGCCGCGCCGGGTTTCCACGCGCGGGGAGGCGCCGCAGTTCGGCGCCGACGGGCGCCGCGTGTACCTGACGGTGCGGGGCGGCGGCCCCGACAGCGACGACGTCTCGCTGGTGAGCGTGCCGATGGCGGGCGTCACGCCGGACGAGGGCGAGCGCACCCACTTCACGAGCGACTGGGCCACCGAGATGCGCGTGAGCCCCGATGGCCGGCGCATCGCCTTCGTCGAGCGCTACAACGTCTACGTGGCGCCGTTCATCGACGCGGGCAAGGCGATCGCCGTGGCGCCCAAGGGCACCAACCTGCCCATCGTCAAGGTGAGCCGCGAGGCCGGCAACTTCGTGCACTGGTCGGCCGACGGGTGCAACCTCTACTGGACCATGGGTCCGGTGTTGTCGACGCTGCCCGTGGACGCCGCGATCGCAGCCTCGACCTTCGGCGTGGGCGCGGATGATGCGAAGCCGCTGGCGGCCGCAACGGCCACGATCCGGATGACCGCGGCCACGGACCTGCCGCGCCGCGCCGACGGCTCGGCCAGCACCATCGCCATCCGCAACGTGAAGATCCTGACGATGGAGAACGTGGGCGGCGCCGAGGGCGCAAAGGACGGCGCCACGCGCGGCATGGAAACGATCGAGCACGGCGTCGTCGTCGTGGTCGGCAACCGCATCGCCGCCATCGGCCCCGAGGACAAGGTGGCGATCCCGGCCGGCGCCACGGTCATCGACGGGAAGGGCGGCACCGTGACGCCCGGACTGGTCGACGTGCACGCGCACGGCGCGCAGGGCGAGAACGGCTTCACGCCGCAGGCGAACTGGAGCGCACAGGCGAACCTGGCCTTCGGCGTGACCACCGTGCACGACCCCAGCAACGACACCGGGATGGTGTTCGCGGCCAGCGAGCTGGGGAAGGCCGGGATGATCCTGGCGCCGCGCATCTTCTCGACCGGCACCATCCTCTACGGGGCGCAGGGCGCCTACCGCGTGGAGATCGAGTCGCTGGACGACGCCTTGTTCCACCTGGGCCGCATGAAGGCCGTCGGCGCCTTCAGCGTCAAGAGCTACAACCAGCCGCGCCGCGACCAGCGGCAGATGGTGCTGGAGGCCGCGCGCCGTCTGGGCATGATGGTGGTGCCCGAGGGCGGGGCGCTGTACCAGCACAACATGTCCGAGGTGGTCGACGGCCACACCACGATCGAGCATACGCTGCCGGTGGCGCGCGTGTACGGCGATGCGAGGCAGCTGTGGGGGCAGAGCGCCACGGGCTACACGCCGACGCTGGTCGTGGCCTACGGCGGCATCGGCGGCGAGAACTACTGGTACGCCAAGACGCGCGTCTGGGCCGACGAGCACCTGATGCACTTCGTGCCGCGCTACGTGGTCGACCCGCGCTCGCGCCGGCCGTTCGACGCGCCGGACGAGGAGTGGAACCACTTCGAGGCCGCCCGCATGGCGCGCGACATCCTCGACGCCAAGCAGGCGGGCATCATCGCGAAGACCGGCCGGGCCAGCGGGCCGGGCCTGGGCGCGCACGGCCAGATGGCCGGCATCGGGCCGCACTGGGAGCTGTGGATGCTGGCGCAGGGCGGGCTGACGCCGCAACAGGCGCTGCGCGCGGCGACCATCGACGGCGCCTCGCAGTTGGGCCTCGACGGCGACATCGGCTCGCTGAAGGTGGGCAAGCTGGCCGACCTGCTGCTGTTCCGCGACGACGTGTCGCAGGACATCCGCAAGAGCACCAGCATCGCCATGGTGATGCTGAACGGCCGCCTGTACGACGCCGGCACGCTGGCGCAGGTGGCGCCGGTGGCCGCGCCCGGGCCGCACTACTTCTTCGAGGACCTGCAGAAGGGCGCCGGCACGCCGCTGGCGGTCGAGGCGATCATGCGCAAGGCCGCCGAGGACGGCGCCACCTGCGCGGGCTGCTGCGGGACGCATTGACGGCGCCTGGGGGTTCGGGCGCTGGCGCGGCGGGTGGCGGGCCTGTGACGGGGCTGCGCGAGGTGGACGGGGGCCGGCCCCGCCGGCGGAACGGTCGTTAACCGGCTGATGTCGTTGCGCTTGGTGCCCGGGTGGCGCCGGCGCGGATCGCCTGTTTGTCCTTTGGGCCCGTCTGCGCTACATTGCGCGGGTCGGCGCCCGTAGGGTGCCGTCTTTCCGTAAGGGCGCGGGCCGCGGCCGGTCCTGTTGAGGGTCACCTTTTTTCAAGTCGCGGAGGCCGCCCATGCTGCCTGGATCCCCCTGGGTCATCGGCAAGAGCGAACAGCTCTACGGTTTCGAGTACTGGGGCGCCGGCTATTTCGGCGTGAACGACAAGGGCAACGTCTGCATCCGCCCCGAGGGTCCGGGCGGACCGGAGCTCGACCTCGAGGAGCTGGTCGAGGCCGCGCGGCAGCGCGACATCCGCCTGCCCATCCTCTTCCGCTTCAGCGGCATCCTCCGCCACCGGCTGCGCACGCTGCACCACGCGTTCACTGCCGCGATGGCCGAGTACGAATACCAGGGCGCCTATCGCCCCGTGTATCCCATCAAGGTGAACCAGCAGCGGCACGTCGTGACCGAGCTGATCCGCGCCGGCCGGGACCTGAGCCTGGGCCTGGAGGTGGGCAGCAAGCCCGAACTGGTGGCCGCGCTCGCGCTTCCGGACAACCAGAACGCGCTCTTGATCTGCAACGGCTACAAGGACCGGCAGTACCTCGAGCTGGCGATGATGGCGCAGCGCGTCGGGCGCGAGGTCATCGTGGTCGTCGAGAAGCCGTCCGAGATCGACCTGCTGCTGGCGATCAGCGCCGAGCAGGGCATCGAGCCGAGCATCGGCTTCCGCCTGCGTCTGGCCGGTCGCGGCGCGGGTCGCTGGGAGCGCAGCGGCGGCGAGCGCGCCAAGTTCGGCCTGAACGTGGCCGAGATCGTCACCGCGATCAAGCTGCTGACCGAGCGCGGCAAGCAGGACTGGGTGCGGCTGGTGCACTTCCACAACGGCAGCCAGCTGACGAACATCTCGTCGCTGAAGCAGGCCGTGCGCGAGGCCGCGCAGGTGTACGTGCAGGTGGCGCGGTTCTGCCCCAAGCTGAAGTACTTCGACGCCGGCGGCGGCCTGGCCGTCGACTACGACGGTTCCAAGACGGCCTTCGAGTCGTCGATGAACTACACGCTCGAGGAGTACGCCCGCGACGTCGTCTGGATCCTGAAGGACGCCTGCGACAACGCCGAGGTCGCGCACCCGATGGTGGTCACCGAGTGCGGCCGCGCGATGGTGGCCTACGCCTCGGTGCTGGTCACCGAGGTGCTCAGCCTGGCCAACACGTTCACCACCACGGTCGACGTGGACGCGGTGTCGAAGCAGACCGAGGAGGACACCGTCCTCAACATGGCGCTGATGCTGCAGTCGCTGACGCCCAAGAACTGCCAGGAGACGCTGCACGACGCGGTGGAACTGCGCCAGACCATGCTGCAGCAGTTCAGCCTGGGACAGATGTCGATCGAGGACCGCGCCCTGGGCGACCAGTGCTACTGGGCGCTGCTGAACGCCATCAACACCGTGGGCAAGGAACTGCACTACGTGCCCGAGGACCTGCGGCGCCTGCCGTCGCTGCTGACCGACACGTACTTCTGCAACCTGTCGATCTTCCAGTCGATGCCCGACAGCTGGGCCATCGACCAGATCTTCCCGATCACGCCCATCACCCGCCTGAACGAGGAGCCGAAGCGGCGCGTCGTGCTGGCCGACATCACCTGCGACTCGGACGGCAAGGTCGAGCGCTTCGCCGACCTGCGCGACATCAAGCACTACCTGCCGGCGCACGACCTGAAGCCGGACCAGCGCTACTGCTTCGGCGTCTTCCTGGTGGGCGCCTACCAGGAGATCCTCGGCGACATGCACAACCTCTTCGGCGACACCAACGCCGTGCACGTGGACGTGGCGCCGGACGGGCGGATGGTCTTCGCCAACGTGCTGCGCGGCGACACCGTGGCCCAGGTGCTGCGCTATGTCGCGTTCGAGAAGGCCGACCTGATGGAGCGCTGGCGCCACGCGCTGGAGGAGGCCGTGGTGGCCGGACGCATCACCGCGCGCCAGTCGGCGGTGCTTCAGCGGCAGTACGACGAGGTTTTCGGGGACTACACCTACCTGCAGTAGTGACTGCCGGGACATGAAGTTGGGGGCGGGGGCTGCGCAACGGCCCCCGCCCTTTTCCATGCCAGGGCGGGCTGTTTTTCGGCGGCGCTGAAAATCAATATCCAGCGAGAATAATTCCCATATGATATCTCGGAATATGATACGATGAAAAACATCCTGTATTGAGGCGGCCCCGAGCCAAGCTTCCAAGGAGTTCAAGATGCGCCACTCGCCCCGTTGGTTTTCCGACGACCTGCCCCGGTCATGGGCGCTGGCGGTCGTCGTGACCCTGGCCGTTGCGGTGCCGGCCGGCGCCTCGACCTGGCTGCTACCCGCCGGTGGCGAGATCTGGACGGCGGGCACCTCGCACACCGTCGCCTGGAGCGGCACCGGTACCTCGGCGATCGTGACGTACCACCCGCTGCCCCTGTCGATGACGGGGTATGTCGTGGCGGCGTTCTTCCCGAACAACGGCTATGTCACCTTCAGCATCCCGGCGAGCACCCCGCCCGGCCAGTACGTGATGCAGGTGGCCTACCAGGCGGGGGACCCTCCCGTGTACAGCCAGCCGTTCACGATCGTCGCGCCGCCCGAGTGTCTGAATGGGTGCAGCCTCGTCTCGGCCAGCATGCCCGCCTCGTCGCCCTGGACCGGCATCCCGCCGATGGCGACCTGCGGCTTCAACGTGACGTCGGCGACGTCGTCCGCCGAGGCCTACATCCTGTCGGCGCTTTCGGCGCAGTGCATGGAAGGCTACTCGATCGATCCCGGCAGCGCGCACATCGACTTCACCGTGCTGCCGCCCGGCGTGGGCGCGTGCCTGGTCGGGTTCTTCGGCAACTTCATGGCCGAGGCCTCGGGCTTCGCGTGCTGCTGCCAGGATGCCGTGCCCGTCGAGTCGCACAACTGGGGCGACCTGAAGGCGCGGTACCGCTAGTTGCGTGGATGACAAGCGCGTGGAAGCCAGTCGCGTGAACGCCGCGCTCGCCCCGGGAATCGCCGCTTCGGGCGCCCCGGAACGCGGCAAAGTGGAAGGAGTGGACATGACGCCTCGAGATCGAATCCGGCGCGGCCTGCGGTTCGCGAGCCTGTACCTGAACGCGGCACTGCTGCTGGCGGCCGTGGCTGCGGCGCCGACGGCGCGGGCCCAGACGTGGACCGAGGCCGGCGATGCCGGCGAACTGGTGGGCACCGCCCAGTCCACCTCGGGCAGCGGCTCCCTCACGTCGATCAGCGGCACCCTGTCGTCGCACGGCGACGTGGACATGTACTGCGTGCAGCTGACCTCGGTGCCGCCGTCCGGCCTGCCCCTGGTGTCGGTGGCCTGCACGATGCAAGCGGACCCGACGCCGTACATCTTCGCCGCCTCGGGGCTGGGCGTGGACACGAACATGACCTGCGCCGGCGGCCTGAAGCAGGCGGTGGCGCCCAACTTCTCGCTGGTGCCGGGCCAGTACTACGTCGCCATCGCGCATGGGGACTACAGCGCGAACTCGGCGGGCGGGAACATCTGGCAGACCGCGTACATGGGCCCGATGTGGCCGAACGGCCCCGGCGCCGGCAGCCCGCTCACCAGCTGGATCGGGCCCTTGACCGTGGTGGCGCCCGCGCCCTACACGCTCATCCTGAACCCGAACTACTTCGTGTTCTGCGACACGGCGACGCCCGTCGAGACGTCGTCGTGGGGCGCGTTGAAGGCCCGGTTCGGCGACTGATTCGAGCCTGCCTGGGGGATGGTGGGAAGTGGCGGGCGGCCTCCGGGTCGCCCGCCGCCGCATTCAGGCGGGGTGCCGCAGCGCGCCCAGCAGCGCCTGCAGTCGCGAGCGGACGTCGGCGACGGTGTAGGGGTCGTCCGGCGCGGCGGGCCGGCCGGCGGCCTCGAAGAGGGGGCGCTCGTCGTAGTCGCGACCCCAGCGGACGTCGACCTCGCGCACGAACTCGGCCAGCTGCGACGGTTGCTCCAGCAGCGACTCGACGAACGAAACCAGCGCGGCGGCGGCGTCGCCGCGATGCCGGTCCAGCCAGCCGGGCGCGTCGGCCAGGCGCGCGCGCAGCGTGCGCGCCAGCGAGCCCTCGCCGTCGGCCAGGTGCGCGGCCAGCAGGGCGTCGACGTCCAGCAGCGCTTGCCGCGCGGCGGGCACCGGCGAGGCGCCCTTGAGCGTGCCGGCGGCGGCGCGCCCGACGACCGCCGCCGTGTCGAAGCCGTGCCGCAGCAGGCTCTCGCGCTCGACGGCGTCAGGGTCGGGGGCGGACGGCGCTTGATCGTCGGTGCACATGGCGCGATGATACGCCTTTGGCGAGCGAAGACAAGCTGCGGCCCCAGGGTCGCGCCAACCCGCCGGCCGGGCCGCGCGCCCCGCCGGTGAAAGGACCGCTGATGTCCACCTGCGCGACCCCGTCCCGGATGCTGAAAGCCGCCCTGCTGGCGGCCGTTTTCGTGTTGCCGGCGGCCGGCCGGGCGGCGGCGCCCCCGGTCGCCCGCGTGGAGCCGCACCAGCTGGCGGCCCACGGCGACGTGCGCACGGACAACTACTATTGGCTGCGCGAGCGCGAGAATCCCGAGGTGCTGGCCTACCTGGCGGCCGAGAACGCCTACACCGCGCAGGAACTGGCCGGCACGGCCGCGCTGCGCGACACGCTGCTGGCCGAGATGAAGGCGCGCCACAAGCAGGACGATGCGACGGCGCCCTACGACCTGGGCGGCTGGCGCTACTGGCAGCGCTTCGTCGAGGGCGGCGAGTACCCGCTGTGGTGCCGGCGCGCGGCCGGCGTGGGCGGCGCGGCGGACGGCCCCGAGCAGGTGATGTTCGACGGCAACGCGATGGCCGAAGGCCAGGGCTACTTCTCGCTGAGAGTCGCCGAGGTGAGCCCCGACGGCCGCCTGGCCGCCTTCGCCGTCGACACGACCGGCCGCCGGTTCTACACGCTGCGCGTCAAGGACCTCGCCACGGGCCAGGTGCTGGACGACGTCATCCCCGATGTCACCGGCAGCGCCACCTGGGCGCTGGACAACCGGACTCTTTTCTACGCGAAACAGGACCCGGAAACGCTGCGCGCGTGGCAGGTCTGGCGCCACCGCCTGGGCACGCCGGCGGCGCAGGACGTGCTGGTCTTCCAGGAGGACGACGAGACGTTCGAGTGCGACGTCATGCGCTCGAAGTCGGACCGCTACCTGATGATCGAGAGTTCGCAGACCCTCAGTTCGGAGTGGCGCATCCTCGAGGCGGACAACCCGACCGGGAGCTTCCGCGTCTTCCATCCGCGCGAGCGCGACCTCGAATACTCCGTGGATGACCAGGGCGACCGGTTCGTGGTCCTGGCCAACCTCGGCGCGCCCAACTTCCGCCTGATGGAGTGCCCGCACGACCGCACCGGCAAGGAAGCCTGGCGCGACATCGTGCCGGCGCGCGCGGACGTACTGCTGGAGGACTTCGACGTCTTCACCGACTGGCTCCTGGTGGTCGAGCGCCGCGACGGGCTGACCCACCTGCGCGTCCTGCCCCGCGAGGGCGGCGAGGGCCACACCCTCGCCTTCGGCGACCCCACCTGGTCGGTCGGCGCCGAGGTCAACCTGGAGATGGACACGGACGTCCTGCGCTATGCGTACACCTCGCCGACCACGCCGCGGACGGTCTACGCCTTCGACATGCGCACCCACCGCGAGACGCTGCTCAAGCGGCAGCCCGTGCTCGGCGGCTTCGACCCCGCGAACTACGAGGCCGAGTACCTCCACGTGACGGCGCGCGACGGCACGCCGGTGCCGGTGTCGCTGGTGCATCGCAAGGGGCTGGCGCGCGACGGCAGTTCCCCTTTGCTGCTGTACGGCTACGGCTCGTACGGCTACAGCACCGACGCCCGGTTCAACAGCAACGTCGTGTCGCTGCTCGATCGCGGGTTCGTCTTCGCCATCGCGCACGTGCGCGGCGGCCAGGAGATGGGCCGCTCGTGGTACGAGGACGGCAAGCTGCTGAGGAAGATGAACACCTTCACGGACTTCATCGACTGCGCGCGCGGCCTGGTGGACCGCCGTTACACGTCGCCCGACCGGCTGTTCGCGCAGGGCGGCTCGGCGGGCGGCCTGCTGATGGGCGCGGTCGTGAACCTGGCGCCCGACCTGTGGCGCGGCGTCGTGGCGCAGGTGCCGTTCGTGGATGTCGTGACGACGATGCTGGACGCCTCCATCCCGCTGACCACCGGCGAGTACGACGAGTGGGGCAACCCGAGCGACAAGCGGTACTACGATGCCATGCTGGCCTATTCGCCCTACGACAACGTCGTGGCGCGCGACTACCCGGCGATGCTCGTCACGACGGGCCTGCACGACAGCCAGGTGCAGTACTGGGAGCCTGCCAAGTGGGTGGCGAAGCTGCGCGCCCTGAAGACGGACGACCAGCCGCTGTTGCTGCGCATTAACATGGACGCCGGGCACGGCGGCCGCTCGGGCCGGTTCCGCTCGCTGGAGGAGACGGCGGTCGTGTACGGGTTCCTGCTGGGGCTGGCGCCGGCGAAGTAGCGCGCGTCCCGGTCGCTGGGTCAACCGGCCGGCGCCGCCGGGCGGAACGATGGCGTGATCGTGCACAGCACCTGCGCCGGCCAGCGGTCGCGCCACATCACGCAGCCGCGGCAGTCGACGTCGGCACGCCAGCCCTGCGCGTAGTTTCGCAGCGCGCGCGTTTCGTGGCCGGTGAACTCGTCGAACACCGCCACGTACGGGCGGCGCAGCCGGTCGACCAGCGCCAGGGCGAAGAGCGTCGACGCGTACAGGTCGGCGTCGTAGTGGACAAGCAGCGGCAGGTCGCCGGCCTCCTCGAGCAGGCGCGACAGGCGCGCGTCGTTGTCCTGGAACAGCCCGGCCAGGAAGCGGACCCGCGGGTCCTCGAGGCGCGGTGGCCGGCCGTCGGTGTCGAAAGTGCCCGCCGGCATGGCGCCCCACGCCTCGGGCAGGCCCGTGAAGGTGTCCAGGCCGACGAAGCGCGCGTCGGGGTGGGACAGGCGGCCGGCGAACCAGCGCAGCGAGGCGCCTTCGTGCACGCCGAACTCGACCACCAGCGCCGGCCGCCCGGGCCCGCCCAGCAGGCCGACCGCGGCTTCCCACAGCTCCTCGCGCGATGCGTGGCGAGGGCAGCGGGCCAGCGCGCCGAACGACTGGCGCAGGACGGCGTAGGCCAGCGCCCGCTCGACATCCTCGACCGGCAGGCGGGCCAGCAGGTGCTTGAGCGCGTCCTTCACGGCGTCACTCCCGGCGCCCGACGAGCACCGGGAACTCGAACTGCTCGTCGACGCCGGTGACGGGCGGGTGCTGCTCGATGTCGCCGAGGCCCGCGACGGCCAGCGCGGCCAGCAGGTCGTCGTCCTCCCAGGCCTGGTGGCACTGCGCGTAGCGCGCGAGCTCGCCGGTGGCCGCGTCCAGGATCCAGTGCACGTGGATCTCCGAACGCGTCGCCTCGTCCCAGGCGAATTCCTCGAGCCACAGGTGCGGCCGCCCGCTGAACGGCGACGTGTCCATGGTCGACCAGGTGGCGGCGTCCTCTTGCACGAACAGGTCCCAGGGCTGGTACTCCAGGACGAACAGGCCGCCCGGGCGCAGCAGCGACACGAGGCGCGGCAGGAAGGCGGCCGCCTGCGCGGGGCGGAACGAGTGGAACTCGCCGAACCAGAAGGTGACCGCGTCGAACGGGGCGCCGCTGCGCGCGGCGAAGTCGTCCGGCAGCGCGGTCAGGTCGGCCTCCAGGAACGTGACGTCCAGGCGGTTGGCCGCGGCGTGCTCGCGCGCCCAGCGCAGGGGCTCGGGCGCGACGTCGAAGCCGCAGCCGCCGTGGCCGCGCGCCGCCAGTTCGTGCCCGTACAGGCCCGGCCCGCAGCCGACGTCCAGCACGCGCCACGGGCCCTCCGTCCCCGAGCGGCGGCCCAGCTGCCCCAGCAGCCAGTCGACGTGCGCCCTGACAACCTCGGGCGACCGGGTGGCCATGTGGGTGGACGGGTCGAGGTGGACATCCAGCATGCGGCGGCTGAACCCGGGCTCGGCCCACGGCAGCTGGGCCCCGTCCTGCCAGGGGCGGGGCGGGCGTTCGGCCTCCAGGATACGTTGCAAGGCCCCGGGCAGGGACGGCGTGTCGCTCACGAGCGTCGGCTTTCGGCGGCGGGGGTTGTCCCCAAGCCTGTGGATAAGTCGCCGGGGGGCGGCGGGCCGCCCCGGCGGGGAGCAGGGCCCCATTATCCCCGGTCACGGGAGGTTCATCCACCGCTAAGGCACGGCTGTCCGCAGGTTGTCCACCGGCCGGGACGTGCTGTCCCCGGGGTTTTCCGCAGCCTGTCCACGGGATTGTGGCGGCGTCCGGAGGTCCGGTTTGGGGTGCGCGGCCGGGCGTGATACTATGGGCGGCCAAAGCGAACCTCCCATCTGTCCAGGGATGCCCAGTGATGGAAATGCAGCCTGACCGCTTCGCCGGCCCCGCGTCCGCGAACCGCCCGTCCTTCGGCTACGACCGCCTGCCCGACGGCCGCCGCCCGCCCTTCAGCGAGGAGGCGGAGCAGGCCATCCTCGGCGCCGCGCTCGTCGACAAGGAGGCCGTCGGTCTCGCGCGCGAGCGCATCAAGCATGACGACTTCTACCGCCTCGAGCACCAGCTCATCTTCCGCGCGATGTGCACCCTGTACGAGCGCGACCAGGCCGTCGACCCGATCACCATCGCCGACCTGCTCGAGCGCTCGGCCGAGAGCTTCCTGGACAAGGCGCAGTTGAAGGCGCTGCAGGGCCGCAGCCTGCTCGAACTGGTCGGAGGGATGGACTTCCTGATCGACCTGGCCGGCATGATGGGCACCGCGGCCAACGTGACGCACCACGCGGGCATCGTGCGCGAGAAGTCGATCCTGCGGAAGCTGATCAGCGTCTCGGGCACCATCGCCGCCGAGGCCTACGAGGGCGCCGACGAGGCGGCCGCCATCCTCGACAGCGCCCAGGCGAAGATCTACGACGTCAGCAACGAGACGCGCTCGGGCGGCTTCGCGGCGGTGGACGAGATCGTGCCCGGCACGTTCAAGTCGATCGAGGAGGCCTTCCAGAACGGCGACGAGGTGACGGGCCTGCGCACCGGCTTCAGGGAGATGGACAAGCGCACGGGCGGCCTGCAGAAGGGCGACCTCATCATCCTGGCCGCGCGCCCGTCGATGGGCAAGACCTCGCTGGCGCTGAACCTGGCCTACAACGTGGCCGTGCACGAGAAGAAGCCCGTGGGCGTGTTCTCGCTGGAAATGTCGCGCGAGCAGTTGGTGATGCGCATGCTCGGCAGCAGCGGCTCGTTCAACCTGCACAACCTGCGGCGCGGCAAGCTGCGCAACGACGACTGGCCGCGCCTGACGCAGGCCTGCGACCAGCTGTCGCGGGCGCCCATCTTCATCGACGACAACAGCGGCATCTCGGTGCTCGAGATGAAGGCCAAGGCGCGGCGGCTGCAGCAGCAGCACGGGCTGGGCCTGGTCGTCATCGACTACCTGCAGCTGATGAGCGGCGGCGGCCGCATCGAGAACCGGCAGCAGGAGATCTCGCAGATCAGCCGCAACCTGAAGGGCCTGGCCAAGGACCTGGGCGTGCCGGTGATCGCGCTCAGCCAGCTGTCGCGAGGCGTCGAGGCGCGCGGCGACCACAAGCCGATGCTGAGCGACCTGCGCGAGTCCGGCGCGATCGAGCAGGACGCCGACGTGGTGCTGTTCATCTACCGCGAGGAAGTCTACAAGCCCGAGGACGAGTCGCTGCACAACCTCGCGACCGTCATCATCGGCAAGCAGCGCAACGGCCCCATCGGGCAGTTCGACCTGCACTTCCACAAGGAATTCACGCGCTTCTCGGACCTGGCGCACTGAGGCGGGCGTGTCGAGCGACGACTTGCACCAAAACGACCCGCATCTTGGCGACCTGCACCAGGGCGACCTGCATCTTGTCGACCTGGACCAGCCGCTCCCCGGGCAGCGCCGGTTCATCTCGTGCTGGGCGCGCGTCGCCGGGCCGGTCACCTACGTCGTCGACCCCGGGCCGCCCAGCTCGGTCGGGGCCCTGGTCGCCGCCCTGCGCGACCTGGGCCTCGCGCGCCTGGACCTGATCCTGCTGACCCACGTGCACCTGGACCACGGCGGCTGCACCGCGCGCCTGCTCGAGGCGTGGCCGACGGCGAAGGTGGTCTGCCATCCCGCCGGGCGGGCGCACCTGCTGGACCCGTCCCAGCTGTGGCAGGGCTCGCGGCAGGTGCTCGGCGCCAAGGCCGAGGTCTACGGCGAGCCCGCGCCGGTGCCCGCGGAGGCGCTGGCCGCCGACCCCTTGAGCGAGGATCCGCTGGCCCCGGACAGCCTGTCCGCGCGCTACGGCATCCAGGCGATCGCCACGCCGGGCCATGCGCCCCACCACGTGGCCTACCGGCACGGCGACGACCTGTTCCTGGGCGAGTGCGCCGGCACGTTCTCGACCCTGGGGCAGGGCCCGCACGCCACCGACTACTACCTGCGCCCGGCCACGCCGCCGCGGTTCCGGCCGGCCACGGCGCAGGCCTCGCTGGACCGCCTGCTGGCGCTGGACCCGCTGCCGGGGCGCCTGCGGTTCGCCCACCACGGCTGGCACGGGGCGGACAGCCGCCGCCTGCTGCTGGAGGCCCGCGCCCAGGTCGACCTGTGGCTGGACGCCTGCCGCCGGGCACTGGCCGCACGGCGCGGCCTGCCCCACACCGAGCCCGGGGGCGAGGACGAGCTGTTCGACGCCATCTGCGCCCTGGTCCGGGAAACGGATCCCCATTACGCCCGCGGCGCGCTGCTGCCGGATGATATCCGCGAGCGGGAGCGGGATTTCACCCGCCAGTCGCTGCGGGGGATGCTCGGCTGGCTCCTGGACGAGGCCGCGGGGGCCGAACAGGGCTGACGGCGCGGGGTTGTAGACTTCGCCCGCCCCTGTTCCTATATTGGCCCGACCATGACGGCAATTCTGGCAGGCATCGGCAGGGGGGTCATCGACGCCCTCAGCGGCTCGGGCAGGGGACTGCTCCTGCTGCGTTCGATCATCCTCCAGACACCTCACGCCTGGCGCATGCGCCGCGAGATCCTCGAACAGATGCAGGTGGTGGCGATCGGCTCGATGCCGATGGTCATCGTGACCTCCGTCTTCGTCGGCGCCGTCACCGCCGTGCAGGCCGTCTACCAGATGCAGGCCTACGTGCCGATGAAGTTCCTGGGCACGGTCATCTCCAAGTCCGTCTTCATCGAGCTGGGCCCCGTGCTGATGGCGCTGGTGGTCGGCAGCCGCCTGTGCGCCAACTACGCGGCCGAGCTGGGCACCATGAAGGTGACCGAGCAGCTCGACGCCATGACCATCATGGCCATCGACCCCGACCGCTACCTGGCGATGCCCCGCTTCTGGGCCGCCGTGCTGATGATCCCGGTGGTGACCATCTTCTGCGACGCCATCGCCATCCTGGGCGGCTACGTGGCCTCGGTGCTGACGCTCGACGTCTCGAGCGGCGTGTTCATCGAGGGCCTGCAGATGTTCTACAAGCACTCGGACCTGCTCGGCGGCCTGATCAAGTCGTTCTTCTTCGGCGGCATCATCGCCATGAGCGGGATCTACTACGGGTTCAACACGAAGGGCGGCGCCGAGGGCGTCGGCCGTTCGACGATGACCGCGGTCGTGGGCAGCTGCCTGAGCGTGCTGGTGGGCGACTACCTGCTGGCCATCGTGCTGTTCCAGATCGTGTTCGAGAAGACGTGAGCATGAAGCAGGACTGGGACATCCCGCCCCCGCCGAACCAGCGCGTCGCCGACCCGGCGTCGTTCAAGGGCATCGTGGTCGAGGGGGTCAGCAAGCGCTTCGGGCCCAAGACGGTGCTCGACAACGCCGACCTGCTCATCCACAAGGGCGAGACGCTGGTCATCATCGGGCGCAGCGGCGAGGGCAAGTCGGTCCTGCTCAAGCATATCGTGCGCCTGCTGGAGCCCGACGCCGGCCGCATCCTGGTCGAGGGCGCCGAGGTGGGCGCGCTCGAGCACGGGCCGCTGATGGAACTGCGCAAGAAGTTCGGCTTCCTGTTCCAGGGCGCGGCGCTCTTCGACTCGATGACCATCGCCAAGAATATCGGCCTCGCGCTGGAGGAGCACACCGACTGGCCGGCGGACCGGATCCGCGCGCGCGCCTGCGAGTGCCTGGCGCAGGTGGGCCTGGTCGGGGCCGAGGACAAGCTGCCGAGCGAGCTGTCGGGCGGCATGAAGAAGCGCGCCGGGCTGGCGCGGGCCATCGTCATGGAGCCGCAGTACATCCTGTACGACGAGCCCACGACCGGCCTGGACCCGATCACTTCGGACGCGATCAACGACCTGATCATCCAGCTGCAGAAGGAGCTGGGCGTCACCAGCATCGTCGTCACGCACGACATGCCGAGCGCGTTCAAGGTGGGCAACCGCATGGCGATGCTCAGCCGCGGGCGGATCGTCTTCACCGGCACCGTCGACGAGGTGCGCACCACGACGCACCCGATGGTGCGCCAGTTCATCGAGGGCCGCTCCCAGGGACCGCTGGGGGCTTTCTGACCGAAGCAGGGCCGCGGCGCGCCCGCCGCTGCCCGGAGGGACGCAGATGCGAGGCAGACTCAACGAGGTCCAGGTCGGCCTGGTGACCATCATCGCCATCGCGGTGCTGGTCGGCGGCATGCTCTGGCTGAAGAACATCGACCTGCGCAAGGGATCGCGCATGTACCAGGCCGACTTCGCCAAGGTCGAGGGCCTGCGCGTGGGCGACAAGGTGCAGGTGCGCGGCATCCGCATGGGCGAGGTCACGGGCATGAAGATCATGCCGGAGGCCGTGCGCGTCGAACTGCAGCTCGAGGACACGGCGCGGCTGTGCGAGGACGCCGTCGTGATCCTGGGCGAGAAGGGCATCGTCGGCGAGGTCGTCATCGAGGTCGACCCGGGCACGGGCACGCCGGTCCAGGAGGGCCACATCTTCACAGGGCGCTCGGCTGGCACCATCGCCGCGATGACCGATGCCGCGGGCGCCGCCATCGCCGAGATGCGCACGCTGACGTCCCAGGTGACGGCCCTGCTCGAGGAAGTGCGCAAGGAAGGCAAGGTCGTCGAGACGCTCGAGCAGGCGAACACGACCCTGGTCAAGGTGGACCACATGGTCGAGCAGAACCACGAGGACGTCCGCGTCATCCTGACCGACCTGCGCGCCTCGACCACGGAGATGCGCAAGCTGATGCAGAGCGGCCGCCTGAACCAGGCCCTGGACGGGACCGCGGCCGCGGCGGAGACCGCCGACTCGCTGATGGTCGGCCTGCGCACGACCACCGCCCGCTTCAACTCGCTGCTGGCGAAGCTGGACGAGGGCGGCGGCTCGGCCGCGATGCTGATGAACGACCCGGCGCTGTACACGCGCACGGACTCGACGCTGACGTCCGTCCAGCGCCTGCTGGACGACCTGCGCCGCAACCCGAAGAAGTACTTCAAGCTGAACGTCATCGATTTCTAGCCAGCCGCACGGCGGGCGGCCGGGTCGCCGGCCGGACAACCAAGGGGAGGACCGGGATGAACGAGGGCCAGAAGAAGGACGCGCTGCTCAAGGCCATCAAGGACGCCGTGATGGTCGAGGTCAAGGGCCAGCAGCTGTACAGCCATGCCGCCGAGCAGGCGGCCGACCCGGCGGCGCGCGCCATGTTCGAGATGCTCGCGCGCGACGAGGACGACCACGTCCGCATCCTGACCACCCAGTACCGCCACCTGCTGGCCGAGGGCCGCCTGAACCTCGAGGGCCTGAACCCGGCCGAGGTCGACCACGG
>CAINDZ010000202.1 GCA_903847545.1 uncultured bacterium
CATCCTGCTGGGGCCCGTGCAGAACCAGGAACACTACATGAACGGCGTCGTGGCGCACCGCACCGCGTTCTACGAGTCGATCCTGCCGATGCTCGAGGCCGCCTACGACGAGTTCGGCCAGCTGACCGGCCGCCACTACGGCCTGATCTCGCAGTACAAGGTCGATGATGCCGACACCGTGTTCGTGTCGCTGGGTTCCGCCGCGGAGAACATCGAGGCCGCGGTCGACCACCTGCGCGCGAAGGGCGAAAAGGTCGGCTCGATCCACGCCAACGTCCTGCGCCCGGTGCCCGAGGCCGCCTACGTCAAGGCGCTCGCCGGGCGGAAGAACGTCATCATCATGGAGCGCACCGACCAGCCGCTGGCCGGCGACAACCCGCTGGCGCGCGACATCCGCACCGCCTTCACCAAGGCCGTGCAGGCCGGCACCATCAAGGCGACCGAGGTGCCGAAGTTCTTCTCCGGCATCTACGGCCTCGGTTCGCGCGACTTCCGGCCCGAGGGCATCCTCGGCGCCTACGGCTTCGCGACCGGCACCATCGCCCGCCAGGACGGCCACACCGCCGCCGACGGCACCACGCTGTTCACCGTCGGCATCGACCATCCGTACGCGGTGAAGGCCGACGAGCGGCCGTCACTGCTGCCCGAGGGCGCCATCGCGGTGCGCCTGCACTCGATCGGCGGCTGGGGCATGATCACGACGGGCAAGAACTTGGGCGAGATCATCGGCGAACTGGGCGAGCACGTCGCCCGCCGCGACGGCGCCGTCGACGAGTACGGCCGCCAGAAGGAAGTCGTCCATATCAGCGCCAACCCGAAGTACGGCTCCGAGAAGAAGGGCGCCCCGACCGAGTACTTCCTGGTGGCGGCGCCCGAGCGCATCCGCACCAACTGCGACCTGCGCCACGTGAACGTGGTGCTGTGCTGCGACCCGAAGGCGTTTACGCACACCAACCCGCTCGACGGCATGGCCGAGGGCGGCGCCTTCGTGTGGGAGTCCGAGGAGGACCCGACGCAGGCCTGGCTGCGCATCCCGCGCAAGTACCGCCAGTCGATCCTCGACAAGAAGATCCGCTTCTTCATCCTGCCTGGCTTCGAGATCGCCCGCAAGGCCACCGACCGGCCGGAGCTGCAGCTGCGCATGCAGGGCAACGCCTTCCTGGGAGCGTTCTTCGCCGTCTCGCCGTTCCTCAAGGAGTTCGGCATCGACCGCGAGCACTTCCACGAGCAGGTCGAGGCCCAGTACCGCAAGAAGTTCGGCCGCTTCGGCGACGCCGTCGTCGCCTCGAACATGGAGGTCATGCTGCAGGGCTTCTCGCGCGTGACCGAGATCACGTACGGCGAGGTCGACGCGCCGGACCGCTCGAGCATGCGCGGCGACAGCGTCCTGCCGATGGTCGGCTGCGGCACGTTCTGCCTGCAGGTGCCCAAGCCGGAGTTCCAGCCCGAGCGCGCGCCCATCTTCCGGCGCGCCACCTTCGACCGCGAGTTCAAGGCCGGCCTGGGCTACCACCAGCCCGCGTCGGTGCTGTCGGCGGCGGGCGTGGTGGCGGCGGCCACCGGCGACGGCGCCTCGAAGTACGTCGCGCGCCGGCAGGTGCCGGTCTTCGTCGCCGAGAACTGCACGCAGTGCATGGAGTGCATCTCGTCGTGCCCGGACACCGCGCTGCCCAACACGGCGCAGGACCTGCTGACGCTGCTGACGACCGCCGTGCGTGGCTACGTGCAGGGCCAGGGCGACCGCGATGCGCTGCTGAAGGCCATGCCCGGCATCGAGCAGCAGGTGCGCGCCGCGATGGTCACCAGCCAGCAGGCCAAGGCGGGCACGCCCGTGGCCGAGCTGGTGCGCCAGGCCGTCGAGCCGCTGGCCGGCGTCTCGGACGCGGCCAAGGACCAGTTCCTGGGCATCGTCGGCACGCTGCCGCTGGCCTACAACAAGGTCAACGCCATCTTCCAGAACCTGGAGAAGAAGAACCCCGGCCAGGGCGGCGTCTTCTCGATCTTCGTCTCGGACCTGTGCAAGGGCTGCGGCGAGTGCGTCACCGAGTGCGGTGACCACCAGGCCCTGCGGATGGTCGACGAGACCGAGGAGCTGAACGCCCGCCACACGACGGCGATCAACTTCCTGAACCTGCTGGCCGACACGCCCCGCAAGTACCTGGGCCTGTACGACCCCGAGCAGCCGCACGACTCGCGCGAGGCCACGCTGCGCAACCACCTGATGGTGCGCTCGAGCTACGACGCCATCGTCTCGGGCGACGGTGCCTGCGCCGGCTGCGGCGAGAAGACGGTGCTGCGCTCGGTGGCCACCGTCACCGAGGCCTACATGCGGCCGCTGTACCGCACGAAGGCCGCCCGCCTCGAGGCGAAGGCCGCGCAGCTGGCCGAGGTCGGCGTGAAGCAGTTGGCCGCGCTCAAGGCGTCCGACCCCGCGGGGCACGCCATGTTCGCCAAGGCCGTCGCCCACCTGCTGATGGGCCTCGGTGGCGAGAACGAGGCCGACACCGACGCCCGCCAGGCCGCGCACGGCGCCATCTCCGACAAGGAGCTGGTCGACGCGCTGGTGGCCGTGCTGAAGGTGGACGCCACCAACCACCGCGACATCCAGGCCGTCGACGGCCGGCTGGCCAACGGCATGTCGGTGATGGCGATGGGCGCGCACACGGGTTGCAACAGCGTGTTCGGCTCGACGCCGCCCAACAACCCGCACCCGTACCCGTGGATGAACTCGCTGTTCCAGGACGGCGCCACCGTGGCCTGGCTGTTCGGCGAGGCGTTCATCATGGACCACGCGCGCCGCTCGGTGATCCCCGAGCGCCTGGTCGACACCGTGCTGAAGGGCGCCGGCCTGACGAAGGACCAGTACTTCGCGCTGACGCACTTCACCGACACGCTGATGACCGACCTCGAGGCGGCCGAGCTGCCCAAGGCGTGGGGCATCGGCGGCGACGGCGGCATGGGCGACATCGGCTTCCAGAACGTGTCGAAGGCGATCCTGCAGGGCCGCCCGAACGTGAAGCTGCTGATGCTCGACACGCAGGTGTACTCGAACACCGGCGGCCAGAACTCGGACTCGTCGGTCATCACCGGCGGCTTCGACATGAACCAGATCGGCGCCGCCACGCAGGGCAAGCTGACCGAGAAGAAGAGCCTGGCCGAGATCTTCACGGCCGGCCACGGCTCGCCCTTCATCGCGCAGGTCTCGATGGCCAACGCGCCGAAGCTGTACAAGTCGATCCTCGACGCGCTCGAGCACCGCGGCGCCGCGTTCATCCAGAGCTTCACGCCCTGCCAGCCCGAGCACGGCATCGGCGACGACGGCTCGACGACGCAGTCGCAGCGGGCCCGGGACTGCCGCCTGATCCCCGAGTTCACCTTCAACCCGGCCCGCGGCGAGACCTACCGCGAGGCCATCGAACTGAAGGGCAACCCGGCGCACGAGAAGGACTGGTGGGAGACCACGCTGAAGTCGACCGGCGACAAGGTGCGCTACACTGTGGCCCACTACGCCGTGACCGAGGCGCGCTTCCGCCAGCACGTGCGCAAGGTCGACGCGGCCAAGGCCGAGTCGATGGTGGCGCTCGACGACATCCTGGCGCTGCTGACCCAGGACGACGTCATGCACCGCCGCGTCTTCGACCCCGAGCACGCGTCCTACGTGCCCGACTTCGGCGTCTGGATCAAGGCCGAGAACCACGAGGGCAAGGCGGGCCTGTACGCGCTGTCGCGCCAGATGGTGCTGCTGTGCGTCGAGCGCCGCAAGGCCTGGCGCCTGCTGCAGAGCAAGGCCGGCCTGGACAACAAGGAGTACCGCGCGCAGCGGGCGCTGCTGGCGAAGCTGGCGGCGGGCGAGCTGAAGCGGGACGACTTCCTGGCCGGCGGCGCCGAGATGTTGAAGGCCGAGGTGGCGAAGCTGACTGCCTAGCTCGCAGCTCAGCGCGAAAGAAGAGCGGACCCGGCCAAGGCTGGGTCCGCTCTTGTCTTGCGGCGCGGCGCGCCCGTCGCCTGCCGCCTTCAAGGCGACTTGCGCCGGCGCAACTTCCCGGCGGCCTCACGACCTCCTGAACGCGATCGTCCTGAACGCCGATGGTCAGCGGAGCCGCACAACGCGCCGCGAGGTCGACCCGACCGGCGTGGCGACCCGCACGAAATAGATGCCCGCCGGCACGGCACGCCCCTGGTCGTCACGCGCGTCCCAGCGCACGAAGCCGTCGCCGGCCGGTCGCTCCGCATCGAGAAGCGACGCCACCCGCCGGCCGCCCAGGTCGAAGACGCCGACGCTCACGTGCATGGGAGTCGGCAGGCTCCAGCGGATGGATGTCCCGGCATCGAACGGATTGGGCTCGACGATGGCGCCCTTGAGCAGCGACGACGTTCCGGGATCTCCCACGGCACTGACCGGCACCGAGAAGGTGATGTTGTCGAGCGAGAAGCCCGTGGCGCCCTGGTCGTAGTTCCATTTCCAGACGGCGTAGGCGATGCCCGGCTCCTGGATGCCCATGAAGGCGCCCTGATTGCCGGACACGCTCGCGATCTCGGTTCCATCGCTCCGATACGCGGTGAGCGTGGTGTTGGACCCTGTCCAGTCCGAATCGCCGCCGATCGCATTGGCGGCGAACGGGAAATCGAAACGCACCGTCTCGCGCCAGATGGTGCCGGGACCCGTGCCGCCGCCGATGATGTTGGGCGGCGACAGCGTGGCGCCGAAGTGGCCGCACGCCGGCATCTGGGCCAGGTGGGTCTGGTTCGAGCCGTCGGCAGAGGCGGAAATCAGGATTCCCTGGGCTGCGTACTGGTTGTGATCCAGGGGGACGTAGCACGGTCCGGCGGGCACCGTGAGTTCGTCGAAGTTCAGCACCGTGCGGCCCGCCTTGAAGGCGGCGATCGCCGTGGCGTCGTACGTCGAAAGCACCGACGCGGTGGCGCTGGAAGCCAGGAGCAGCCCGCCTGCCCACAGTAGCATCACCTGGCGCAACCTGGACCTGCGGTCGTTGCTGGTGCGGATCGGAGTCGGCAGTCGCATGATGTCCTCCCCGGCAGTGCGGCTGATTCTCGACTCTGTCAATCGTAGCATGAAGGCACACCGCTGTTCAATCAAACCACAGTGATTTTGTGGTATATCGGGCGCGGGGGAGCACAATCATCGTCGTGGAATTGCCGGGACGTGCCTGCGGCGCGGACGCCGAAAGGCTGCTCTTTCCGGGACTTGCGCCGGCGCAAGTTCAGCCCTGCCGCACGGCGCCCGGTCTCGACCAAGCGCCTAGAGCCATCCCCGCGCCACCGCCAGGCGCACCAGCAACCACAGGCCGGCGGCGACGGGGACCAGCGCGAAGACGTACAGCCACCAGTGCTTCATGGACGCCGGCCCGCCGTCGATCGTCCGCCCGTCGAACCGACTGATGTCCAGGAACCGCACGCCGATCATCATCACGACGATGCAGGCGTACAGGGCATCGAGGTGCGACGGCGCGTCCCGGCGGGCCGCGACGAGGGTGCACGCCAGCAGGGCGAAGTTGCCGATCGCCAGCCAGAAGGTTCGCAGGAAGGTGGAGACCATGTTCGGCGAGTCAGGGGGAGAGCCGGGAGCGTGCGTGCTGGAATGGGCAGCCATGACCACCCCGTCCGTTTGCGCGCCGGACGCCTGGAGCCCGGCGCGACCCTGGAACACAGCGGCGTGGGCAGGCCAGGGAAGCGGCTGCGCCATGGACGCCGCATGCCTGGATCATAGCAGATCCGGCCGGCGACGACTATCATTCGCGGCATCCGGAGCCGGGAGGCACATCCATGCACGACATTCCCACGCCGGCCGAGCTGGGCTGGTCCACGCACTGGCATGACGTCTTTGCGCCCCACGGCGCCAGGGGCCTGGTCGCGGGCCGCGTCGTCCGCGGCGACCGCACCAGTTCGCTGGTGGCCGTCGCGCAGGGCGTCGTGCGCGCCGGCACCGCCACGCGCCTGCTGAAGGCCGGCGAGGGCCGCGCGATGCTGCCGGTCGTCGGGGACTGGGTCGCGCTGTCGGTGCCCGACGGTGACGGGGCTTCGCTGATCGAGGCGGTCCTGCCGCGGCGCAACGCCATCGTGCGCGGCGACGCCGCCGGCACCGCCGAGGTGCAGGCGCTGGCGGCGAACGTCGACACGGTGTTCGTCGTGCACCCGATCGCCGCCGAGCCGAACCTGCGCCGGCTCGAGCGCGAGCTGTCGGTGGCCTGGGGTTCGGGTGCGACGCCTGTGGTGGTGCTGACCAAGAGCGACCTTTCGGTCGACGTCGAGGCGGCCCTCGAGGCGGTGGCGACGGTGGCGATCGGCGTGGAGGTCGTGCCCGTGAACGGGCTGGACGGTGCCAGCGTGGCCGGCCTGCTCGGGCACGTGGCCGCCGGCCGTACCGCGGTCCTGCTGGGTCCGTCGGGCGCCGGCAAGTCCACGCTGATCAACGCGCTGCTGGGCGAGCAGCGCCTGGCCACGGGCGGCATCCGTGAAGGCGACGGGCGCGGGCGCCACACCACGGTGGCCCGCGAGCTGGTGGGCATCCCGGGCCATGGCGTCATCATCGACACGCCGGGCCTGCGCGCGATCGGGCTGACCGGCGACGAGGACGGCATCGCCCTGGCGTTCCCGGACATCGAGGCGCTGGCGCCGTCGTGCCGCTTCCGCGACTGCCGCCACGCGGACGAACCCGACTGCGCGGTGCGGGAAGCGGTGGAGGCCGGCGCGCTGGACCCGGAGCGCCTGGCCAGCTGGCACAAGCTGCAGCGCGAGCACCAGGTGGCCGCCGCGAAGACGGACGCGCGGGCGCGCGCCGAAGTGCATCGCCAGGGGAGAATCATGGGACGTGTCATCAAGGACTACCACAAGAGGACGGGCAAGCCCTGATGGACGACTCCCACGCCGCCGACCTGACGTGCCCGTACTGCGGGGAAGAGATCGAGGTCGCCGTCGACTGCTCGGTGCGCCGGCAAGTCTACGTCGAGGACTGCCAGGTGTGCTGCCGGCCCATCGTCATCACCCTGGTCAGCTGCGATGGCGAGGTCGAGAGCATCGAGGGGCGCACCGAGGACGAGTAGCGGGACTTGCGCCGGCGCAAGTCCGGCACTGGTGCAAGTCCGGCACTGGAGTGAGTCGGGCGCCGGCGGCAGGCGCGCCGCAAAATGGGGCGCTCGCTTGCATGCGTGCACCCTGGGAGCGGATGCATAGCGGCTGATGCCCGTCCGCCAGCCCCGAATAATGAACGCCCATTACACCGGGTCGGAATCGTCTCGCGCGGCCGTTGTCGGGGATAGCTTAACTTGTTTTATTACAGCACATTGAGTGGTGACAAGATCCCTGACTGGCCGGCGGCGCACCATCCCGGTGCCCCCAGTTTCAGGGCCAGGTTCCATTTTTTGACTGGCCGCAGCCTGTATTTGTGTGTAAATCGATAATTAAATTGTCGATTTGTACAGATTTCAAGGGGGCCCCGTGATCCCACGCGCTGCCGCTGACTCACTCACCGCTCTCGCCCGCGGGTTTCCGATCGTTTCGCTGACCGGCCCACGGCAGTCCGGCAAGACCACGCTCGCACAATTGGCCTTCCCGCATCTGGACTACGTCTCGCTGGAGTTGCCGCAGGAGCGCGCGTGGGCGATGGACGACCCGGTCGGGTTCCTCGATCGTTTCCCCGACGGCGTGATTCTGGACGAGGTCCAGCATTGCCCCGAACTGTTCTCGCACCTGCAGGTCCGTGTCGACGCGGCGCGTCGGATGGGGATGTATGTCATCACCGGTTCACAGCAGTTCGGGCTCAATGAGCGCATCGCGCAGTCCCTGGCCGGCCGTGTCGGCGCGATCTCGCTCCTGCCGCTTTCCATCGCCGAACTCTCGAAGGTCGGAAAGATCCCCGCGAGCCTCGATGTGACCTTGTCGAGCGGCTTCTATCCGGCATTGTATGATCGCGACATTGCTCCCGCGCTCATGCTCGCCAACTACGTCAACACCTACCTCGAGCGCGACGTGCGCCAGATCCAGGCTGTCCGCGACCTCGCCCTGTTCCAGCGCTTCCTGCGCCTCTGCGCCGGACGCACCGGGCAGCTCTTGAATCACGCCGACCTGGCCAGCGACGCCGGAGTGAGCGCCGGAACCGTGCGTGGATGGCTCTCGATCCTGCAGGCCAGCTACATCATCACGCAACTGCCGCCGTATCACGCGAATCTCGGCAAGCGCTTGGTGAAGTCGCCGAAGCTGTACTTCCTCGATGTCGGGTTGGCCGCCCACCTGATCGGCATCCGGGATGCGAGCCAGGTCGCGACACATCCCCTGCGCGGCGCCCTGTTCGAGACCATGGTCGTCGGCGAGTTTCTCAAGAGCCGCCTCAACGCCGGCCGGCCCGCGGACCTCTACTTCTGGCGGGACAGCCACGGCCATGAAGTCGACCTGTTGCGCCAGAATGGCGCCGTGGTCGATGCCGTCGAGATCAAGGCCGGCGCCACGATCTCCAACACACAGACGCGCGGCCTCGATCGCTGGGCGAAACAAGCGGGGGGCCTCGTCGGCAGGCAGTACCTCGTGACCGGGGGCGAGGCCGGCGGATCCCGATTGGGCGTCAAGCTCATCGGTTGGCGCGACCTGGATGAGAGGATCGAGCAGGGTTGAATTCACGCCACTTGCGCCGGCGCAAGTCGAGCGTCGGCACAAGTCGAGCGTCGGCACAAGTGGCTTTGCGTTCAGGTGACCCGACGGTCAACTTGTTCACCGATAGATGGCCTTCAATCCTCCCCACGACTGCCCTTCCTCCGGCACCACCGTGCCGCAGTAGCTGGCGCCCGTGAAGTTGATCGTGTAGGGCACCACGCCGGGGATGCCGACGGCGCCGCTCCAGCTGCTCAGGTTGTTCGCGGCGCCGGGGCCGTCGGGCAGGCGCGGGCCGGTGAACAGGGCGTTCTGCCAGATGTCGCCGCCGATGCTCGCGGCCTGCCTGCCGAACGGCGCCACCGCCACGTAGTAGGTGCCCACGCCGACGATGCCCGGCGGGATCGTCTTGCCCGAGAACGCGCAGACGTCGTTGTGCGCGATGCCCTGGCCGGTGAAGTGGAAGATCCAGATGTTCGGGTCGGCCGCCACCATGCACTGCAGGCTGGCCGAGAACAGGGCCGGGTTCAGCACCTCGAAGCAGTAGAGGTCGACGTCGGAGTCGAACTGCAGCGAGCCGTTGATCTGGTTCAGCGCGTACAGGCCGGGCGGCGTCTGCCCGGTCCAGGGAAACTCGCCGGCATCGCCGGACTCGTTCCAGACCTGGGACAGGGCGGGCGTGGTCATCGCCACGAACGCGAGAAGCAGGGCGATCGCAAGAGTCGTGGCGCCAGCTGGCGGCCGGCGCAGGATGGTGTCATGGCGAGGCATCATCGGGGCTCCCGGGCTGGGGTCGGGGCCGCCACCCCGCGGGTGGCGGGCCGGTGTTCGGTGAAGACCATGATACCAGAACGAGTGGGCGGCGAGGGGAAATGGCGACAGAAATAGGTTTGATTTAACTAGTTCAGGTACAGCCGGCTAAGTCCAACGCCTCATCGCCGGCCCCAACACCCGCTCCCGGGAGCCCGACCGTGACCAACGCCGCCGACACCGCCAACACCGCCACGCCCCAACCCACCCTCTTCCTCTCCCACGGCGCCCCCAACCTTCTCCTGGGCGACCTGCCCGTGCGCCGCTTCCTCGAGGGCCTCGGCGACATCGTGCCGCGCCCGCGCGCCATCCTCTGCGTCTCGGCGCACTGGCTGACCCGCGAGCCCACTGTCGACACGTCGCCCCGCCCGCGCACCATCCACGACTTCGGCGGCTTCGAGCCCGAGTGCTACGAGATGACGTACGACGCGCCCGGCGCGCCCGACCTCGCGATCGAGGTGGCCGACACGCTGGCCGGCGCGGGCATCGCCGTCGAGCGCGTCGAGCGCGGCCTCGATCACGGCGCCTGGGTGCCGCTGCGCGCCGCCTGGCCCGGCGCCGACATCCCCGCCACGCAGCTCTCGCTGCAGCCGCGCCGCACGGCCGACCACCACTACCGCCTGGGCCTCGC
>CAINDZ010000203.1 GCA_903847545.1 uncultured bacterium
AGCGGTACGCCGACGCCAGTTACGGGCAGAAGAAGTAGCCCCCTGCGCGGTGGACGCGCGGACTGGTCGGCGATCGCCCGGACTGCCGGGCTTGCGAATGTGACAGGGCGCCGGGTAGATTGCCCGGTGCCCTTTTTCTCATCGGGGCGGTTCCCGGGCCGGGTGGGCCTGGCGGCTGGGCGGCCCCGGAAGGACGTGGTGGATGTTCCCGAGATTCCTGCAGGCGGCGCTGCTGGCGGCGGCCGGACCCGGTGACGAGCTGCTGGAGGCGGCCGACGGGGCGCCGGTGCAGCCGGGCGCCGACGAGGCGCGGCAGATGGACCTGGCCGTGGGCGGGCAGGCCCTGATCGAGGGCGTCATGATGCGCAGCCCGCAGTACCTGGCGATGGCTGTCCGTACCCCCGACCACCGCATCGTCGTCCGCAAGAAGCCCTTCCGCAGCATCGTGCGCCGCTTCCCGTGGCTGAACATTCCCGTCGTGCGCGGGGGCGTGCACCTGGTCGAGAGCATGAGCCTGGGCATCGACGCGCTGATGTTCTCGGCCGACCAGGCCGCCAGCGAGGAGCGCGTGGCCGGCGGCCAGATGTCGGTGCGCGAGAAGGCGATGACCTGGGGCACGGTGGCCCTGAGCTTCGTCATGAGCCTGGGGCTGTTCTTCTACCTGCCCATCCTGCTGACCGACCTGATCGTCGGCGAGGAGGGCGGCAGCGTGGCCTGGAACGCCGTCGACGGCCTGGTGCGCGTCGTGATGTTCGTGGCCTACCTGTGGATCATCAGCCGCCTGAAGGACATGTCGCGCGTCTTCGAGTACCACGGCGCCGAGCACATGAGCATCCACGCGTTCGAGAACGGGAAGTCGCTGGACGCCGCCGGCTCGCGCGACTTCACGACGCTGCACCCGCGCTGCGGCACCAGCTTCCTGTTCTTCGTGATGCTCATCTCGATCGTCGTCTTCAGCTTCCTGGGCCGCCCGCAGACGGTGCCCGACCGGCTGGAGCGGCTGGCCTTCATTCCGCTGATCGGCGGGCTGGCGTACGAGGCGATCAAGCTCTCGGGCAAGTACTGCCGCCTGTGGATCCTACGCCCGTTCATCCTGCCCGGCCTTTGGCTGCAGCGGATCACGACGAAGCGGCCCGACGACGACCAGCTGACGGTGGCCATGTCGGCGCTGCGCGCCGTGCTGACGCCCGAGGCCGACGATTTCCGCGAGCGCGTGTTCTACGACCTGCCCGTTGACGGCCCGGCCGCCACGGCCCCGGGAGGCGCGGCGTGAAGAAGAACGTGATGTCCCTGCGCGAGGCCTACCGGCTGCTGTCGGACCGCCTGTCGGCGCCCGACGCGCTGAAGGACCAGGACGAGTACCGCAAGACGGCGCGCGAGCACTCGCGCGTGCGCAAGCAGCTCGAGGCGGGCGAGGCCTGGCTGGCCCTGGACCAGCAGGTCGCCGACAGCCACGCGCTGCTGAAGACCGAGAAGGACCCGGACATGGTGGCGATGGTGCGGGACGAGCTGCTCGAGCTCGAGCCCGCGCTGGAGAAGGCCGCCGTGGCGCTCGAGGCCGCGCTCCTGCCGCACGACCCGAACGACGACCGCGACGCCATCCTGGAAATCCGCGCCGGCACGGGCGGCGACGAGGCGGCCCTGTTCGCCGAGGAGATCGCCCGCATGTACCTGCGCTACGCCGAGCAGCGCCGGTGGAAGACCGAGCTGATCGACGCCACCGAGGGCTCGCAGGGCGGCTTCCGCGAGGTGATCTACGCCGTGCGCGGCGACGGCGCCTTCGGCATCCTGCGCTGGGAGAGCGGCGTGCACCGCGTGCAGCGCGTGCCGGCCACCGAGAGCCAGGGGCGCATCCACACCTCGGCCGTGACGGTGGCGGTGCTGCCCGAGGCCGAGGAGGTGGACGTGCACATCGACGAGAGCGAGCTGCGCATCGACGTCTACCGCAGCAGCGGCCCCGGCGGCCAGTCGGTCAACACCACCGACAGCGCCGTGCGCATCACGCACCTGCCCACTGGGCTGGTCGTACAGTGCCAGGACGAGAAGTCGCAGCACAAGAACAAGGCCAAGGCCCTGAACGTGCTGCGCTCGCGCCTGCTCGAGCGCGCCATCATGGAGCAGGAGGCGGCTCTGGCCGCCGAGCGCAAGAGCCAGGTCGGCACCGGCGACCGCTCGGCCAAGATCCGCACCTACAACTTCCCGCAGAGCCGCTTCACCGACCATCGCATCGGCCTGACCGTGCACAACCTCGATGCGATCATGAACGGCGAGCTCGACGAGGTCGTCGAGGCGATCCTGGCCTTCCGGCGCGAAGAGGCGCTGGCGGCCACCCGCAAGGAATGACGCGGGGAGCAACCCGGCCATGAGCAGCGCCAACCGCACCGTTCGCGAGCTGCTGGAGCTGACCGGCGGCTACCTGGGCGAGAAGGGCGTCACCTCGGCGCGCCTGAACGCCGAGCGCCTGCTGGCCGACGTGCTCGGCCTGACCCGCCTGGAGCTCTTCTGCCAGCACGACCGCCCGGTGCTGGGTCCCGAGCTGGACCGCTACCGCGAGCTGGTGAAGCTGCGCGCCTCGGGCGTGCCCCTGCAGCAGATCCTGGGCGAGACCGAGTTCTACTCCCGGCCCTTCAAGATGGAGCGCGGCGTCTTCATCCCCCGGCCCGAGACCGAGCGGCTGGTGGAGACCTGCGTGCGCCTGCTGGAGCCCCTGCGGCGCAGCGAGCGCGCGCCGCTGGCCGTCGAGATCGGCTGCGGCAGCGGGGCCATCGCCGTCAGCCTGGCGCTCGAGTTGCCGCGGCTGCAGGTGCACGCCTCGGACGTCAACCCGCAGGCCGTGGCGCTGACGATGCGCAACGCGCGGGCGCTGGGCGCCGGGGCGCGCGTGCATGCGGTGGAAGGCAGCCGCTTCGACCCGCTGCCCGGGCACCTGCGCGGGCAGGTCGACCTGCTGGTCAGCAACCCGCCCTACATCCGCACCGGCGACCTGGCCGGGCTGCCGGCCGAGGTGCGCGAGCACGACCCGGTGGCGGCCCTGGACGGCGGCGCCGACGGGCTGCGGTTCTACCAGGCCATCGCCGCGGCGATGGGGCAGTGGCTGCGGCCGGGCGGGTTCGTCGCCGTCGAGATCGGCGACGACCAGGGGCCCGCCGTTTGCGATATACTGGCGGCCTCGGGCGGCGAGGACGCCGCCGTGGTCCAGGACTATGCCGGGCGCGACCGCATCGTGACCGCGCGCGTGGGGAAGCAAGTGGATCCGATGAACGGGGATGCCGATGGATAGGTTCGTCATCGAGGGGCCGACCCGGCTGGAGGGCGAACTCGAGGTGGGCGGCGCCAAGAACGCGGTGCTGCCCCTGATGGCCGCGGCGCTGCTGGCGCGCGGCGACTCGATCATCCAGAACGTGCCCGACCTGCACGACGTGCGCTTCTTCATGACGATCCTCGAGGGCCTTGGCGCCACCTGCTCGCTGGTGGGCGGCGAGCTGCGCCTGGGCACGGCGAACGCAGAGGGACGCGAGGCCTCGTACGACCTGGTGCGCAAGATGCGCGCGAGCATCTACGTGCTGGGGCCGCTGCTGGCCTTCCAGGGCGAGGCGTTCGTGTCGCTGCCGGGCGGCTGCGCGTGGGGCCCGCGGCCGGTGAACCTGCACCTCGAGGGCATGGCCGCGCTGGGGGCCGAGATCGCGCTGGAGCGCGGCTACATCCACGCGCGTGTGCCGCGCGGGGGGCTGCGCGGCGGGCGCTTCCGGTTCGAGCCCGTCTCGGTCGGCGGCACCTGCAACGTGCTGATGGCCGCGGTGCTGGCGCGCGGCGAGACGGTGCTGGAGAACTGCGCCATCGAGCCCGAGGTGACGGCCCTGGCCATCGGCCTGCGCGACGCGGGCGCCCACATCGAGGGCATCGGCACGCCCACGCTGCACATCCAGGGGCCCGTCACGCTGCGGCCGCTGCGGCAGACGGTGATCGCCGACCGCATCGAGGCCGGCACCTTCATGGCGGGCGTGGCGCTGGCCGGCGGGCGCGTGCGCCTGACGGGCGTCGACACGGTGCACCTCGACCCGATTACGGCCGTCCTGCGCGAAATGGGCTGCACCATCACCGAGGAGCCGGGCGCCCTCACGATCGCCGCCGACGGCCGGCCGGCCGCCACCGAGATCGTCACGCGCCCCTACCCGGGCTTCCCCACCGACATGCAGGCCCAGCTGATGGCCGTCTGCGCCGTGGCCGACGGCACCAGCTTTATCAGCGAGGGCATCTACGCGGACCGCTTCACGCACGTGGCCGAGATGCATCGACTGGGCGCGGACATCCGCGTCGACGGCGCGCGCGCGACCATCTTCGGGGTGCCGCAG
>CAINDZ010000204.1 GCA_903847545.1 uncultured bacterium
CCGGCGACGCGCGACGTGCCCGCCTTCCTGGGCCGGCTGCGCCTGCAGGCGCCGGTGTGGCACGCGCTGGGCATCGAGCCCGGCCCGGCGGGCAGGCCGCTGCAGGTGACCGCGACGTTCGACCGCGCGCGGCGGCGCCACGTGCTGAAGGTGGCGACGGGCGGCGCGCTGGCCGAGGCCATGGCCGGGCAGGCGGTCTCGCTCACGGCCTGCTCGGCGCCCGTCGAGGCCGTGCGCGGCTACCGGCCCGACGGCCGCCCCGAGGACGCGCACTTCCCCGGGGGCGCGGTGACGACGCGCCTGCCGATCGTCGGCGGCGGCGTCGAGTTGCCCCCGCGCGGGCGCGGCTCGCTCGTGTGCCTGCAGTGGGTGGTCGGCGGCCACGCGTGCGGCGCGCCCGAGGTGGTCGAGGTGGACGGCCACCTGGCGGTCGGCGCCGCGGTCACGCTGGCCGCGCCGGCGCGGCAGGGCGACGCGTCGCTGCTGACCGACGGGGCGCACGGCACGCGCCGCTTCGACGACGGCCGGTGGGTGGGCTGCGAGGGCGCCGACCTCGACGCGCGCGTGGACCTGGGCTCGCCCATGCCCATCGGGTCGCTGGCCGTGCGCTGCCTGCAGGACGCGAACCGGCGCGTCTTCCTGCCGGGCGAGATGCGGTTCCTGGTCTCGCTCGACGGCGCGGCGTGGCAGGAACTGGGCGCCGCGACGCACGAGGTGGACGACCGCGTGCAGGAAAAGGTGATCCATGCGTTCACGCTGGCGGCGCGCGCCACCGCGCGCCACGTGCGCGTGGTGGCGACGGTACTTGGCGGGTGCCCGGCGTGGCATCCCGATGCCGGGGGGCCGGCCTGGATCCTGGCCGACGAGATCGTCGTGCGCGGCTGATCGCCGAGGCCGGCAAGCGAAAGCGGGGTCCGGTCAGCCGGGCCCCGCTTCGCGTTGCGTTGGTCGTGTCGGTCGCTAGCGGTACATGCCCTTGACCGCACCCCAGGTCGCGCTGTCCTCGGTGCCCATCGGGTCGCAGGGCATGGCCGGGAAGGCGCCGGTCAGGTGCCCGAAGCAGTACGTCTTGCCGGACTTGTCGGCCAGCGTGAGGGCTTCCTCGTCGATGACGCCCGGCGACAGGCGGCTGTAGAAGGTGAACGTCGCGGTGCCGGCCGTGCCGGGGTCGCAGCTCGTGACCGTCGGGTTCAGCTTGAGCGCGATCCCGTACAGGTTCGGGATGCTCGGGTCGCCCTGGCAGTTGATCTCGGGCGTGTAGTACGTCTTGCAGGTCGTGCCGCTCGTGCCCACCACCGCCGGAAAGACCAGCGTGTCGTAGAAGTTCTGGCAGCTGCAGGAGCCGCCCGCGATATCCAGCAGCACGTCGAGGTGGCTCAACTGGTACTTGTTGCCCGTGTCGTAGTTGACGGTCATCGTGTATTTCCACGCCGGCCACGCCGGGTCGTAGTTCCGCGTCGCCGACACGGTGCCGCTGATGCCGCACATGGCGGTCTCGGCCGAGGCGAAGGCGGGGATCGA
>CAINDZ010000205.1 GCA_903847545.1 uncultured bacterium
CGGCAGATCGACCCGACGCTGGTCTACGGCATCCCGATGGGCGGCTGGCGCGGACCGGACGGCAAGTTCTGCGAGAACACGCAGCTCGAGCCCGACCTGAAGGTGCGCAACGAGCCGGACGTCATGGCCGGCGGTCGCGACCAGCAGATCGAGGCCGCGGTGAAGGAACTGCTGAAGAAGTAGGGACCCACAACGCGGGCGGGAGCGAACGATGAACACCGACGTCACCCTTCGCCCCGCCCGCACCTCCGACGTGGCCGAGCTGGCCGCCCTCGCGACCCAGCTCGGCTACCCGTCCACCGCCGCCGAGGTCGCGGCCCGCCTGCCGCGCCTGCTAGACGATCCCGAACAGCTGGTGGCCGTGGCCGTCGACGCCCACGACCGCGCCGTCGGCTCGGTGCACGTGGTGGTGCGCCGCCAGCTCGAGTCCGACCCGTGGGTCGAGATCACAGCCCTGGTCGTCGACGACGTGGCGCGCGGCAGCGGCTTCGGCCGCGCCCTGCTTGAGCACGCCGAGGCCTGGGCCGCCGCGCGGGGGTACACGTTCGTGCAGCTGCGCTCGAACGTCGTCCGCGAGCGCGCACACCGCTTCTACGTGCGCGAAGGCTACACAAAGGTGAAGGAACAGGTCCTGTTGCATCGCCGCGTGCCGCGCAACCCCGCCTGACAGCCGCTTCCCCTTCGTGCCCCGACCTGCTATCCTTGGCGCACCATCGGTGGATGCCACGGGATGGATCCCCGCCGCCACTGAAAGGCCCGATCATGAAGCGATGCCTCGCCGCCGCCGTCCTGCTGTCCGTGGCCCTGTCCGGCTGCGGCTCGTCGACCACCACGCCGACGCCCGAGCCGCCCGGCCAGCTGCCGTTTCCCGCCACGGCGGACATCGCGATGCAGAACTTCATGACGGCCTACGAGGGGATGTCGACGCAACATCTGGCGACCGTGACCCACCCGCAGTCGATCATCATCCTGCAGATGTCCACGCGGAGCAACTTCCCGGACGTGGGCGAGACGCTCGATCGCCAGGAACAGCGTCGCATCGCCGAGCGCATGTTCTCCAAGCAGGAAGTAACCGATCCGAACAACAATCTTGTCGCCGGGGTGCAGACCATCCAGTTCCAGACCTTCCAGCGCGTCGGCAACTGGGGGACCAGCCTGCCCTCGGACGCCATCCCGAACACGGAATACGCCCTGTACTCGGTGCAGGTCCTGTTCGACCGCGGCCAGAGCTCGTCTACCATCAAGACCACCGGCAACATCAGGTTCTACGTCTCGCACCGCGACTCGACGGCTGCGGGTGTGACCCGCCCCTACTACCAGATCATCGGCCAGGTCGACCTGACGGATGATGCCCTGGGGGCGCCGCACGACAAGCCGGCCGAGACCTCGGCCTGGGGCTCCGTCCACGCGCTGTTTCGTTGAGGGAGCGCCCGGCCTGCTGCCGTTACCGGCCCACATGCGCCGGCGCAAGTGACGCGCGTTCGGCGACCACGAGGAAAGGCCAGCCCATGAAGTCCCGCCGCATCGCCCTGGGCCTGTGCGCGCTCGCCCTGCTGTCGAGCGCCGGCTGCGGCAAGTCGTCGACCACGCCCGATCCGGTGGTTCCCGACCCGATGGAATTCCCTTCCACGGCCGACATCGCGATGCAGAACTTCCAGCTGGCATACGAGACGATGGATCCGGCGTTGCTGGCGACCGTGACCCACCCGCAGTCGATCATCATCCTGCAGCAGTCCACGCAGAACAACTTCCCGGACGTGGGCGAGACGCTCGACCGCCAGGAACAGATCCGCATCGCCGAGCGCATGTTCTCCAGGCAGGACGTCACCGACCCGGTCGGCATGCTCGTCCCCGCGGTGCAGACCATCCAGTTCCAAACCTTCCAGCGTGCCGGTATCTGGGCGACCAGCCTGCCGACGGACGCCATTCCGAACACGGAATGCGCCCTGTACGCGGTGCAGTTCCTGTTCGACCGCGGGCAGACCAGGTCTACTCTCAAGATCACCGGCAACATCAAGTTCTACGTCTCGCACCGCGACTCCACGGCCGCCGGGGTGACCCGCCCCTACTATCAGGTCATCGGCCAGGCCGACTTGACGGATGAAGATCCGCGGGCGCCGCACGAGAAGGGGGAAGAGAGCTGGTCCTGGGGCTCCATCCACGCCTTTTTCCGCTGATCACGAATTCCTCACGAAAAGTCCACCTCCGGGGTCAAGTCCCGGCGATTCCTGCCGATCCCACCCCTGTCGCCCGATCCATGCTCGCCCATAGCTCGGACACGTGACGCGAGGGTCTGTAATGGCCGTCCTCTGCGCCGATGGCGATGTCATTCATGATGCCGCGGGCCGCCCCGTCGAGGCGCGCACGGTTGCCGTGCTGCGTGCCCTCGACAAGCTCCTGACGGTCGCCGGCTACTATTCCGCTGACCACGACCAGTACCTGCAGGCTTTGGAGACCCAGTGCGCCGTGATCGTCGCGGCGATCAGGCCGCGCCTGTCGTTCGCGGCCGAGGTCACGGCCACCGGCCTGGTCATCGACGGGCGCACGCTGGACCCGCGGCAGCGCGCCGTGCGCCAGGTCCACGACCTCCTCGTGTCGCTCAACCTCTGCCGCGTCGAGATCTCGGCCGCGCTCACGCCCGCCGACCTGCGCCAGGCGCTGTCCGCGCTGCATGCGCACCGGCTCGAACTCAGCCAGGCCGTGTCGTTCCGCGATGCCGAGGTGCCCGGGTTGCCGTGGACGTTCAGCGTCGCCGGCCACCGCGTGGTGCAGGCGACGAGTGACGACGAGTTCTGCATCGACACGCTGGTCGACTCGCTGTTCGAGCCGTCGTCCGGCCTGGAGTTCAAGGCCGCCCAGGTCGTGCGCGCCGACTTCCTGCAGGACTTGATGTCCGTCCTGCGGCAGGCCGCCGACAACCTGGACGCGGGGGCCGCCGACGGCGAGGGCCAGCCGGTCATCTCGCGCGACGAACTGGCGGCGATCCACGAGGGCGTGCAGCAGCTCCTGCGGCGCGACCCGGGCGCCGGCGAGATTGCGAACCTGATGGAACTCGCGCGCCGGGTGCTCGACGTGAGCGGCGACCCGGGCAAGGCGCGGTTCGTGTTCGACACGCTGCGCAAGGACCTCGACATCGCGGCGGCGCCGCCGCTGCCCCTGGGGCGGCGCGAGGCGGACCAGGCCGAGTGGCCGCTGGCGAAGATCAACCGGCTGGTGGCCGGGCTCAGGGCGCAGGGCGTGGAGGTGCCGGGGCCAGAGGTCGGCGCGCGGCGCGACCAGTTGGCGATCAGCTTCCGGATGCTGGCCGACGGTCCCCGGACGGCGCACTTCGCGACTGCGCTGGACGCCTTGCGCCGCGCGTGCCGCACGCCCGACATCGGCCGTGACGAGGCCGTCGTCATCACCGCTGCGCTGGAGGACCTGGCCCGCGACCGGCTGCGCGACGTGGCGGACCGCGCGCTGCCGGCGCTGCTTGCGGACCTGCGCGAGACGCGCCCCGACCTCGTGGCCGCCGTCTGGTCGGGCCTGGCGGGCCGGCTCGAGCCCGACGAACTGGCGACCGTCTGGCCGCACCTGGTGAACGACCTGCTGCTGGGCCTCGATTCCGGGGCCGAGACCGTCGTCCGCAGCTGCTGCCGCCTGGCCGGCGAGCTGGACTTCGCCGCCGCGCTCGCCGAGGTGCCGCGCCTGCTGTCCCTGCCCGGGGCCGAGCGGGCCGCGTCGGCGGACCAGGTCTTCCTGCTGCCCCCGCTGCAGGTGAGGGGCGTGCACGCGGCCGTCCTGCACACCGCGGCGGCCGGGCGCCACGGCGCGCGCCTGTTCCGCGAGTTGCTGCGCCACCCGCCGGACCGGCTCACGGGCATCATCACCACCGCCTGCGCCGATTGCGAGGCCGGCGACCCGGCCCTGCTGCTGGCCCTGCTGCGCGATGCCGGCAATCCATCGCCATCGCCGGAGCTTGTCTTCCTCGCGACGGCGCTGCTGGTCCAGGTCCTCGAGTCGATGGAGCCCGCGCGGCGCGCCGAGCCGTGGACTCTGGAGGCGGTGCGCTGGCTGGGCGCCGAGGCGCCGGCCACCGCCGAGCCGCTGCTGCGGCGCATCGTCGGCGAGCGCCGCTGGATGCGGGCGGCCTGGCCCGAGGCGTGTCGTGCCGAGGCCGCCGCGCTGCTGGCGGCCACGGAAGAGAGGAACTGAGATGGAAGGACG
>CAINDZ010000206.1 GCA_903847545.1 uncultured bacterium
CGAGTCCCGCCCCGTCCTGCACCGTGACCGGGCCGCGGTCGGGCTGGGGCTCGCCGGTGACGACGGCGATGAACTCGCGCAGCTGCTGGTCGGGCACCAGGCCGCTGTAGCGCAGCCAGATCGTCCGGAGGTCTTCGCACAGGTACTCGGGGATGCTCATCGGCTCGTCCTTTCGTTGGCGTCCGGCGAGTTGCGCCGGCGCAAGTCCTCACAGGCGAATGCGAGAAAGTCGCGCACGTCGGTCGCGCGCTCGTGGGCCGCCGGCAGCTCCCCGCGCTCCGGCCAGGCCGGCAGCAGGTCGCGGCGCACCTCGACCATCAGCGAGCGCACGGCCGCCGCCGCCCCCACCGGCAGGCCGCCGGGCACGAACGCACCGGCGAACGGGTGGTTGTGCGCGACCAGTCCGCCGCCCACAGCGGAAGCGCGGGCATCCCACCAGTCGAGCCACGCGCGCGGGGCGTGGGCGTCGGTCCAGCCGAGGCAGTAAGGCGGCCGCGGACCGCAACAGGTCTCGAAGGGCAGCGGCCGCACCGGGAACGAGTGCAGGTCGATGATGTGGACCGGCGCCGTGAAGCGAGCCTGCAGCTCGAGCACGAGGTCGCGCATGGCCGCGTGCCAGGGGTGGTAGAACGCCGCCATGCGCGCGGCGCGGTCGACCGCCGACCAACCGGGGCGGCGCAGGCGCCGGCCGTCGTGCGTGTGCACATAGACGGCGCCCATGCCGTGGACGGCGGCCGGTTCGTCGGCGTCGTCGGGGTAGCGCTCGGGGTCGACGACCAGGCGGGAGACCTCGTTGACGATCACGAACGCGCCCAGGGGCAGCGCCGACAGGGCCAGGCGGTCGGTGTCGTGGTCGACCAGTGCAGCGAGCACCGACTGCAGGTCGTCACGCGGCAACGCAAAGTCGGCGAGGCAGTCCGCGGGGATCGCGTCGCCGGCGTGCGGGACGTGGATGATCAACGGCACGGCCAGCGCCGGGTCGGGCCGGTGGATCGTGAAGGCCGCGCGGGGCGGCGCCATCAGGCGTCCTCCTCCTCTTCCTCCTCGAACAGGTCGTCGAAGAGGAACGGGTCGGTCTCGTCCACCGTCACCACCGGGAGGGCCGCCAGCAGGTTGCGGAAGGTCTGGTCCTGGCCTTCGTAGCGGGCGGCCAGCGCGGCGTATTCCTTTTCCGAGCCGATGCCGGACCAGTAGCCCGACATCAGCTTCTCGTCGCTGACAACGAGGCAGCCCAGGCGCGCGAACGCCTTGCGGATGATGTCTTCGGTGACGTCGTCCTTGAAGGCCCAGAACGGGCCGTCGCCGGCGGTGGCGTACCAGGACCGCAACAGGAGCTGGGCGATCCGATCCGGCAACGCGTAGCGCATGTCGACCAGCGGGTCGAACATCGTCAGGCAGTTGTCCCAGCCCAGCTGGCTGAGGATGCACATGTCGACCTCCTCGCCGTCGAGGGGCGCGCGCTGCTGCCGGGTCCAGTCGAGGGCTTCCCAGTGGGCGCGCACTTCCGGTTCGGGCGGCGGGGGCGCCTCGACTTCGTCCTCATCAACATCGTCGTCGTCCACGTCCTCACTCCCGCACGACCAACCCTCGTCATCCAGCGGCGGGGGGCCGCCGTGCTCGGCGTAGGCGTCGCGGTAGTCCTCGTACGACGCCCAGACGGCGGCCCCGGCCAGTTCGGCGCGCAGGTCGGCCGCTTCCGCGGGGCACAACTCGGAGAAGCGGCCCCAGGTGTGGGCGGCGTCGATGGCCATGGCGATCGGCACCTCGGCCAGGACGGTCGGGGCCGGCATCACGACGGTTTGGCCGGCGGTGTCGTGGCCCAGCAGGTAGACGTAGTCCAGCGCGTTCTGCACCGTGAGCGGCCCGCGCGCCGGCTGCGGCACGCCGGACAGGGCGCTGATGAACTCGCGCAGCGCGGCGTCGGGGACCAGGTGCCGGTACGTGGTGAACGCCTCGGTGGCCAGGGCGGTGCGATCGGGACCGTGCTTCATGACCGTCTCCTTGTGTTGTGAGGGATGGCGCGGCGCAGCGTGGGGTGCGCCGCCACGGACTGGGTCAGGGGCAGGAACAGGGCGCGGGCGCGAAGCTGGCGGGCAACG
>CAINDZ010000207.1 GCA_903847545.1 uncultured bacterium
CGCTTCTTCCTGGACCACGTCACGCTGCAGCCGGGCGACAACATCGTCTCGTTCCTGCCGCTGGCCCACGCGTTCGGCTGCGCGTTCGACTTCCTGTCGCCGTACTTCGCCGGCTGCCACGTGACGTTCGTCGAGAAGATCCCCACGCCGAAGGTCCTGCTGGCGGCCTTCGCCGACCTGAAGCCGGTCGTGGTGATGTCGGTGCCGCTGATCATCGAGAAGATCTACCGCAACCGCGTCAAGCCGCAGCTGGAATCGGCCAACGTGCAGTTCATGCTGAAGCTGCCGGGACTGCGGGCGTTCGTGCAGAAGAAGATCCGCGACGCGCTGTACGAGGCCTTCGGCGGCCGCTACCGCGAGCTGGTCGTGGGCGGCGCCGCGCTGAACCGCGACGTCGAGCAGTTCTTCCGCAAGATCGGCTTCAACCTGACCTGCGGCTACGGCATGACCGAGTGCGGGCCGCTGATCAGCTACTCGGTGTGGTCCGAGAACCCGCCCATCGGCAGCGTGGGCAAGGTCATCCCCTACCTGGAGTGCCGCATCGACGGCGCGCGGAAGCCGGGCGACATCGGCGAGGTGCTGGTGCGCGGCGAGAACCGCATGCTGGGCTACTACAACGACGACGACGCGACTGCCGCCAGCATCGACAGCGACGGCTGGCTGCACACGGGCGACCTGGGCCGTTTCGACGCCGACGGCTTCCTCTACCTGACGGGACGCTCGAAGAACATGATCCTGTCGGCCTCGGGGCAGAACATCTACCCCGAGGAGATCGAGAGCCAGCTGAACAACATGCCCTGCGTCGAGGAGTCGCTGGTGATCGAGCGCGACGGCAAGCTGCTGGCGTTGGTCTACCCCGACCTCGAGTCCGTCGACCGCGCCTGCCTGAAGGGCGGCCAGGTCGAGGTGCGCATGGAGGCCAACCGGCAGGAACTGAACCAGCGCCTGCCGGGTTACGCCCAGATCGCCCGGCTGAAGATCCTCTACGAGGAATTCGAGAAGACCCCCACCAAGAAGATCAAGCGGCGCGTCTACGACGCCTTCGCCGGCTGACCGGCGCGCGCCGCCCAGGAGCATGAGATGAAGGTCAACCGCATCCCCCACGGCGCCGCCACCGTGCTCGAGGTCTCGGGCAAGGTCATGAGCGGCTCGGACCTCGAGATCCTCAAGGACGAGGTCAAGGCCGTCATCGACGCCGGCAGCCCCCATGTCGTGCTGGACCTGGCCGAGGTGCCGTGGGTCAACTCGACGGGGCTGGGCATCCTCATCACCATCCACCACTCGCTGCGCGCGGCCGACGGCACGCTGCGCCTGTGCGGACTGAGCGAGCGCGTGCTCTCCATCTTCCAGGTCTCGCGCCTCGAGCGCGTCTTCGACGTGTACCCCGACCGCGACAAGGCCCTGGCCGGACGCGCGTGAGGACGCCGCGGATCCTGCGCGGCCTGGGCGCCAACGTCGTCACGCTGGGCGCGGTCTCGCTGCTGACCGACGTGGCCAGCGAGATGATCTACCCGCTGCTGCCGCTGTTCCTGACCACCGTGCTGATGGCGGGCCCCGCCGCGCTGGGCGCGATCGAGGGCGTGGCCGAGTCCACCGCCGCGCTGGTCAAGCTGTTCGCCGGCCTGCACAGCGACCGCGCCCGCCGGCGCAAGCCCCTGATCGTGTTCGGCTACGGCCTGGCGGCGCTGGCGCGCCCGCTGGTGGCCATCGCCTCGACGCCGGGGTACGTGCTGCTGATCCGCTTCGCCGATCGCGTCGGCAAGGGCCTGCGGGGCGCGCCTCGCGATGCGCTCATCGCCGAGTCGACGCCGCCGGCCGACCGCGGCCGCGCCTTCGGCCTGCAGCGCTCGATGGACCACACAGGCGCCCTGCTGGGGCCGCTGCTGGCGACCATGCTGCTGGCGGGCGGCCACCTGTCGCTGCGCGCGCTGTTCGCGCTGGCGGCCATCCCCGGCCTGGCGGGCGCGCTGCTGGTCGTGTGGAAGGTGCGCGAGTCCGCTTCCGTGCCCGCCGCCGACGCCGTCCCCGTCCCGCCCGCGCGCACGCTCGACGCCA
>CAINDZ010000208.1 GCA_903847545.1 uncultured bacterium
ACCAGCGGCTACCCGCTGTGGTGCTACACCTACCTGGCCTGCGCGCGCCGCGGCTCGATGCAGGGCAGCACCTTCCTGACCTACGTCACCGGTGCGCGTGGCCAGCGCCAGATCGAGGCCACCGCCTACCTGCCGGCCCAGAAGGTCCTGCGTGAGATCGTGATCACGCGGCCGCCCAAGGGCGACTGACGGACCACCGTACCCGCCGCACTTGCCGCGGGCGCCGGTTGACGCCGGCGTCGGCATTTCGGACATTCATGCCCCCGGTTTCGCGCCCGGCTGGCGTGAGACCGGCGTCCGACCCGTCCCGTCCACAGCCCGAGGGGGCCGCCATCATGTCGCGAGCCTATCATTCCTTCGCCCGCCGTCGCGTGCCGTGCGCCCTCGCGCTGCTGGCGCTGGCGTGCCTGCTGGCGTCCTGCGGCGGGGCCGGCGGCCCGGCCACGCCGCCGGGCCCGGACGTGACGCGGCCGGCGCCGCCGGATGGGCTGACCCAGTACGGCGGCACGGCGACCTCGGTGACGGTGGCGTGGGCGCTGGCCGGCGACGATTCGCTGGCCGGGCGCGCCACTGCGTACGAGGTGCGGTACGCGACCACGCCGCTGGACGACGCGACGTGGGCCGCGGCGACGCTGGTGACGGCCGCGCCGGCGGCCCATCCCAATCCCGGCAAGCTGATGGTGACCATCGACGGCCTGCTCACCGGACAGGCGTATCAGGTCGGGGTGGTCGCGATCGACGATGCCGGCAACCGCTCGCGCATGTCCACCGCGTTGTCGGTGACGCCCGCGGCCATGCGCACGCTGTACGTGCGCGTCGACGGCACCGGCGACTACGCGACGATCGACGCCGCCGTCCATGCCGCGCAGCCGGGCGACGTCGTGCTGGTGGGTCCCGGCCGCTACGACTGGTTCGCGCAGGACACGGCCGACACGGCCACCAGCATGGTGACGGTGTTGCGCGACCAGACCGACTTCACCATCCGCGGCGAGGCCGGCGCCACAGCGACCACGCTGGATGCGCGCGGGCAGGGCCGCGTCATGTACGTCACCGGCGGCACCTTCGGCTCGGGTGCCGAACGCACCTGGGCGGGCGTGACCATCGAGGGGTTCACGTTCACCGGCGGCCGGGCGCTGGGCGAGTCGGGCGTCGGCGGCACGCCGTGGGCGGGCGCCGGGCTGGCCATCCACCTGAGCGACACCGTCGTGCGCGACTGCGTCTTCCGCGGCAACGCGGCGACCGAGGGCGGCGGCGTGTGGCTGGGCGGCCAGGGCGCGGCGCGGCTGGAGGACTGCCTGGTCGAGGGCAACTCGGCCGAGTACGGCGGCGGCGTGCTGCTTGTCAACAGCGAGCCCGTGCTGGGCCTGGTGCGCTGCACCATCCGCGACAACCACGCGAGCCTGGCCGGCGGCGGCGTGTTCGCCACCAACGTGGGCGTCGTGATGGAGGACCTGGTCGTGTACGACAACGTGTGTTCCGACAAGGGGGGCGGCTTCTACGTCAGCGCCCTGCACGCCGGCAGCACCCTGACCGGGTGCACCATCGTGTCCAACCGCGGCATCACCGGGGGCAACCTGCGCGTGGCGACCAACATGACGCTCACGATGCAGCGCTGCCTGGTCGCCAGCGCGCTGGGCGGCGGCGCGATCGCCGGCATCGACAACGGCACCGTGGCGGCCGGTTGCTGCCTGGTGTTCGGCAACGTGGGCGGCAACGCCTGGCCGGTCGGCTTCACGGACCTTGGTGGCAACCTGGCGGTCAATCCGCTATTGTGCGCGGATCGCATCAGCCCGACGGCGCTGTCGCTCTGCCTGCCCGCCAACCGCGCGGGGGGCGACGTCTGCGGGCTCATCGGCGCCCTGGCGGGCGGCTGCGCCAACTGAACGTCCCGAGGAAGCCCGGATGCCGCTCATCACAGGCCCCGCCGGCCCGGTCGAACTGGACGACAAGGGCTACCTGAAGAACGGCGCCGACTGGTCGCCCGACCTGGCGCCGGTCCTGGCGCTGCGCGACGGCGTGCGCGACCTGACGGCCGACCACTGGCTGGTCATCAACGCCCTGCGCGACCACCACCGCGAACACGGCGTGCCGCCGATGATCCGCGAGCTGTGCCGCCGCACCGGCTTCAACCTCAAGCGCGTCTACGAGCTGTTCCCCAAGGGCCCGGCGCAGGACGCGTGCCGGGTGGCGGGGTTGCCGCGGCCGGATTCCTGCGTCTAGCGGCGCGGCGCCGGCTGGCACCGCGGACACCAGCTGCTCGACCGTCCCCCGATCACCATCCGCTCGATCGTCGCGCCGCAGTCGCGGCACGGCTCGCCGCCGCGCCCGTACACGCGCAGCTTGCGGCGGAAGTTGCCGGGCTGGCCGTGGAAGTTGCGGAAGTCCAGGAACGTGGTGCCGCCGTGGTTGATGGCCAGGCGCAGCACCTGCTTCGCGCGGCGCAGCACCTCGCGCAGGGTCGGCTCATCAAGGTCGCGCGGCTTCGCCAGCGGATGCACGCCCGCCAGGAACAGCGCCTCGTCGGCGTAGATGTTGCCCAGGCCCGCGGCCACGCCCTGGTCCAGCAGCACGCTCTTGAACGGCGCGCCGCGATGCCGCACGCGGTCCAGCCAGTCGGCGGTCTTCACCGTCATCATGTCGGGGCCCACGTGGGCCAGCGCGGCGGGCGCGGTGGCGTGCTCGACCAGCGTCAGGCGGCCGAACTTGCGCACGTCGCGGAAGTGGACCAGGCGGCCGTCGAAATCGAACGTGACGTGGACGTGGCGGTCGGGGGCGTAGTCGTCCGGCATGGAGTCCTGCGACAGGAACTGGCCGGTCATGCGCAGGTGGATCATCAGGAACGACGGCGCGACGGCCGTATCATCGGCTTCGAAGCGCGCGATGAGATACTTGCCGTGGCGGTGCAGGCCGACCAGCGTGCGGCCCACGAGCGCCTTGCGCGCGGCGGCGGCCGAGGGCTCGAAGACGCCCGGCCACTGCACCGACAGCGCCGTCAGCCGGCGACCGGAGAGCCCCGCCGACAGCGCGCGTCCGACGTTCTCGACCTCGGGCAGTTCAGGCATCAGAGACCCCGCGCGTCCTTGACCGCGTCGTAGGCGCCGTTGACGGCGCGCATCTTCTCGTCGGCGAACTTCTGGAAGTCCTCGCCCATGCCCTTGTTCGCCACGACGTCGGGATGGTACTCGCGCGCCAGGCGGCGGTAGGCCTTCTTCACCTCGTCGTCGGTGGCGTCGCGCGTCACGCCCAGCACCGCGTACGAGGCGTCGATGCTGTGGTGCGGGTCGAACATCGCGACCGCTTCCTCGTAGTCGCGGGCCGACAGGCCCAGTTCGCGCGCGATCGAGCGCAGCACGCGGTCCTCGGCGGGCGCCATCTGGCCGTCGGCGGTGGCCACGCTCATCAGCAGGGCGACCAGGTCGCGCAGGCGGTCGGGCTGGTGGCCGATCAGCACCCGGACCTGGCGGGCGAACTCCTCGGCCGGCACGTGGGAGTCGCGGGCCTCGTTGAACAGGCGGGCGGCCACCCGGCGGTCCTCGACCGACATGCCCAGGCGGTCGCGAAGGAAGCCGTCGAACGAGCGGACCTCCTGCTCGGTGACCCGGCCGTCGGCCTTGGCCACCTTGGCGGCCAGGCTGATCATCGCCACCAGGAAGGCCTGCTGGGCCTGCCGCGTGTCGCGGGCCGGGCCGCCGTACGGATTGCCATAACCTGTTGACCCGTAAGGCGATCCATCGCCGCGGGTGATGCGGGGACCCCCGCCGCCGATGTTGGAGCCGATGGCCCCGCCCACGATGGCACCCAGGGGTCCTCCCATCATGAAGCCGATGCCGCCGCCGACCAGTGTGCCGAGCAAGCCCATGTGCGTGCCTTTCCTTCCGGTTATCGGGGACCGGCATGATAGGAAGCGACGTCCCCCGGGGCAACATACCTAAGGAAGTCACATAGTATTCAAGACCCCGGCGGGCGGGCCGATATGCACGCAGAACATCCTGCGCCGCGGGAACCGGCGCGTACCACCGTACCGGGGGGATCTCTCGTGAACATCCTCGTCGTGGAAGACGACTTCATCAGCCGTCGCCTGCTGTGCCGTTACCTGGAGAAGACCGGTAACTGCGATGTCGCGATCAACGGGAACGAGGCCGTGTCGGCCGTGCATGACGCGATCGACAACGGCGAGCCCTACGACCTCATCTGCCTGGACATCATGATGCCCGGCATGTGCGGCCAGGAGGCCCTGACGGCCATCCGCCGGCTCGAGTCCGAGCACGGGATCCACCTGGGGCAGGGCTCGCGCGTCATCATGACGACCGCGCTCGAGGACCACACGACCATCCGCCGCGCGTTCAACGCCTCGGCCGACGGCTACGTGGTCAAGCCGATCGAGAAACAGAAGCTGTTCAAGCTGCTCGAGGAGCTCGGGCTGCTGACGGCGACGAACTGACGCAACCGGACGGGAGCGTGGCATGAGTCCCACCCTGGCGGCACCCCGCCTCGATGCGCCGGCGGACCGGATCAGCGATCGCGAGTTCAACGCGATCCGCGACCTGGTCTACGCGCGGTTCGGCATCACCCTGGGCGACCACAAGAAGAGCCTGGTCGTGGGCCGGTTGCAGAAGGTGCTGGCCAAGCGCGGCTTCCGCACGTTCCAGCAGTACTACGAGTGGCTGAAGACGGATGCGTCGGGCGTCGGGCTCGAGGAGCTGGCGAACCGCATCACGACCAACCACACGTTCTTCAACCGCGAGCCGGCGCACTTCGAGTTCTTCGCCGACACCATGCTGCCGCAGCTGGTCGAGAAGCGCCGCGCCGAGGGCAGGCGCGAGATCCGGCTGTGGTGCGCGGGCTGCTCGTCGGGCGAGGAGCCGTACACCCTGATGATGCTCATGAAGGAGCACCTGGGCGCCGAGGCGTCCGGCTGGAAAACCGTCCTGCTGGCCACCGACCTGTCGGCGACCGTGCTGCGCAAGGCCATCGCCGGGGTGTACGACAAGGAACGCGTCAGCCAGATGCCGCTGCAGCTGCGCCGCCGCTGGTTCGTGAACCAGAAGGACGGCAACGTCCGCGTGCACGACGACATCCGCAGCGCCGTGATCTTCAAGCGCCACAACCTGATGTCGGCCACGTTCCCTTTCCGGCACCAGTTCGACGCGGTGTTCTGCCGCAACGTGATGATCTATTTCGACCACCAGACGCGGATGGACCTGGTCGGCAAGTTCCACCACCACACCGCGCCGGGCGGCTACCTGTTCATCGGGCACTCGGAAACGCTCGGCCGCGACGAGACCGCGTACGAGTACGTGCTGCCCGCCCTCTATCGCAAGCGCCAGCAGGGCTGACAAGCGCCAGCAGGAGTGACAAGCGCCAGCAGGAATGAGGAGACATCCATGTCCAGGATCCTGATCGCCGAGGATGATCCCACCGTTCGCAAGGCCATCGCCAGGGCGCTGGCCCCGCTGCGGCACGACCTGCTGTTCGTCAGCGACGGCATCCACGCCATCGACGTGCTGCGCTGCAACGAGGGCATCGACCTGCTCATCTCGGACATCTCGATGCCGCTGCTGGACGGCCGGCAGCTGGTGAGCACCGTCATGCACGACAAGGTGCTGCGGCAGGTGCCCGTGCTGATCATGTCGGGCGTCGTCAGCGTCGGCGAGATCGCCGACCTGCTCGACCTGGGCGCGACCAAGTTCCTCGCCAAGCCGCTCAACTTCGAGGCGCTGCGCGAGGACGTCACCCAGTGCCTGGGGCTGCGGTTGTCCGACTCGTTGTGACCGGTCCCGGACCGGCCCCTTGCCCTGCCCGTGGCGCCGTCGTCACGGCGGTTGGCAAGGGGCCGGTTCCGTCATATCGTGCCCCTGTGCGCCTTGACGGCGCCCGCCCACAACCCCCCGGGAGTCGACCGACATGGCCCAGTACCGCCAGGCCTTCCTGAACGCCGCCGCCGAGCCGGGCGCCGGCAACGCCCCCGTCGAGCGCGAACGCATCGAGGCCCGCTACAAGTGGCGCCCCGAGCTGATCTACGCCGACTGGGCGGGCTGGGAGCGGGACTTCACCGCCCTGGAGGCTGGCCTGCCCGCGCTGGCGGCGCTGCAGGGCACGCTCGGGGGCTCGGGCGCGGCGCTGCTGGGGGCCATCGAGGCCATTCATGACGCGCGCCGGCAGCTGGAGAAGCTGCTGATCTTCGCCAACCTGCGCAGCGACGAGGACACGCGCGTGGGCGAGAACACGGCCCGCAAGGGGCGCGCGGCCAGCCTGTCGGTGCGCTACGCCGAGGCGGCCAGCTGGTTCGAGTCCGAGGTGCTGGAGATCGAGCCCTCCGCGCTGGCCGGCCTGGTCGCGGCCGAGCCCGGCCTGGCGGCGTACGCGCACTTCTTCGACAACATCCACCGCGGCCGCGCGCACACGCTGCCGGCCGAGCAGGAGGCGCTGCTGGCCGGCGCCGGCCTGATGGCGCGCGGCGCGGGTCAGGTCTTCAACGCCTTCGACAACGCCGACCTGAAGCTGGGCGACGTCACCGACGAGGACGGCCGCCGCGTCACGCTGACCAAGGCGCGCCACCAGAAGTTCATGAAGTCGCGCGACCGCCGGCTGCGGCAGGAATCGTTCGAGATGTTCCTGGACGCCTACGGCGCCATGCAGAACACGTTGGCGGCGAACCTGGACGCGAACGTGAAGAACCACGTCTTCTTCGCGCAGGCCCGCCGGCACGACAGCGCGCTGGAGTCGGCGCTGCACCCGGACGCCGTGCCGCCCGCGGTGTTCCACTCGCTGATCGAGACGGTCAGCGCCAACACCCCCGTCATCCACCGCTACACGGCGCTGAAGCGGCGCGTGCTGGGGTTGTCGCCGCTGCAGGAATACGACCTGGCCGCGCCGCTGTTCGCCGACGGCGAGTTCACGTTCGAGTACGACGACGCCTGCCGCATGCTGCTGGACGCCTTCGCGCCGCTGGGGCCCGACTACGTGGCGACCGTGCAAGGCGGCATCGGCGGCGGCTGGATCGACGTGCACGAGAACGCCGGCAAGCGCAGCGGCGGCTACTCGAGCGGCTCGTACGACACGGCGCCGTACATCCTGCTGAATTGGAGCGGCCAGCTGGGCGACACCTTCACGCTGGCGCACGAGCTGGGCCATTCGCTGCACACCTGGCTGGCCTCGCGGAACCAGCCCTACGTGTACGGCGACTATCCCATCTTCACGGCGGAGGTCGCCTCGACCTTCAACGAACTGCTGACGATGGACCACCTGCTGCGCACCACCACCGACCCGCGTCGGCGGCTGTACCTGCTGGACTACCACCTGTCGCAGATCAACAGCACGGTGTTCCGCCAGACGATGTTCGCCGAGTTCGAGCTGCGCATCCACCAGCTGGGCGAACAGGGCGGCACCCTGACCGCCGAGTGGCTGAACGCGCTGTACCTGGAGCTGCTGGTGAAGTACTGGGGACCGGAGGTGGCGTTCGACGCCGCGCGCAGCCCGCTCACCTGGAGCCGCATCCCGCACTTCTTCTACAACTTCTACGTCTACCAGTACGCCACGGCGTACTCGGCGGCCGTGGCGCTGTCGCGGCGCGTGCTGGCCGGCGGCGCGGCCGAGCGGGAACAATACCTGGACATCCTGCGTTCGGGGTGCAGCCGTTATCCCGTCGAGACAGTCCGGTTGGGCGGCGTGGACCTGGCCTCGCCCGGTCCCATGCAGGACGTCATCGCGCTGTTCGGGGAGCTTGTCGACCAGGTCGAATCGCTGTTGGAGTCGTGACCATGAAGAGCCTGACCCGCATCCTGTCCGTCGCCCTGCTGGCGGTGGCCGTTCCCGGCCTGGCCGCGACGAACGCCGCCAAGCCCGGCCCCGGCGCGACCCAGTCGTTGGACCAGTTGGCCGACAGCCAGAACCCCATCGAGTACAAGTCGCCCGAGGGGCGCTTCCAGGTGACCTATCCGACGGGTTGCGCCCGCCTGCGCACGCGCACGAACGTGCGTCCCGGCTCGCCGACCGAGGTGGCGGCCGAGATCTTCTTCGTGACCTGCGACCGGGCCAAGCGCGACAACGAGGGCTGCGGCGTGACCTCGATGCCCGGCGCGGCGCGCGGCCTGAAGGGCCAGGCGGCCGCCGACAAGGTGCTGGCCGAGGTGACCAAGCAGCTGGAGGGCTACGGCGTCAGGCCGGCCCGCCAGACGCCGCTGCGGCGCGACTTCGGCAAGAAGGGCGTGGTCGAGGGCCTCGACATCCAGGCCCAGAAGGCGGGCGGCGCGGGCGACTTCTGGATCCGCGGCCTGCTGCGGGGCGAGGACATCTACCTGGTGATGGCCTGGAAGGCCAGCGGCGGCCTGTGGACCGACCCCGAATACGTGCGGTTCTTCGACTCGTTCCGGCCCTGGGCGGAGTAGGTCGCGACAGTTATTTGCTTGTTGGACAACAAGATGAGCCATTGATGGCGCCGGCGCGGGGGAATCCCGGCCGGCGCTGGTCTTTGGCGCGGGGGCGGAATCGGCGCCCTGGTGAAATATCCCCTTTACGAATCATTGGTTTGTGCCGATCTTTGTAGGGACAAAAAACTTTTGTCGGTCTTGAAATAGCGTTTTCGACTCGCCGCGCGGAAGGACCGGGTCCCATGCCTGCCGAGGAACTGCAACTGAGCGCCAGTCTCGAGGACTACCTCGAGGCGATCTACCACACGGTGGCGGCCAAGGGGGCCGCGCGCGCCAAGGACCTGGTGCTGCGCATGGGCGTGCACAACTCGTCCGTGACGCAGGCGCTGCGCTCGCTCTCCGAGAAGAAGCTCATCAACTACGCGCCCTACGACGTGATCACGCTGACCGAGCCCGGCGAGGCGCTGGCCCTGGGCGTGGTGCGGCGGCATGTGACGCTGTCGAAGTTCCTGGGCGACGTGCTGGGTCTGCCCGGCGACGAGGCCGACGCCGAGGCGTGCCGCCTCGAGCATGCGGTCAGCGCCGGCGTGCTGCACCGCCTGGTGCGCTTCGTCGAGTACTTCGAGAGCTGCCCGCAGAACGACGTGCGGTGGGACGCGGCGACCGGCAGCTTCTGCTGCAACACCGGCGGCGCATCGGGCGCGACCTGCGGCCGCGATGCGTGCGGCGGTGGCCTCGACCTGGCGTTGCTCGGTCCGGTGGCGCCGGCACCCGAGGGCGACGACGTGATCGGCGGGGTGGTGTAGCCATGCCGCTGACCCACGTCAATGAAGGCAAGCATGCCGTGCTGAAGTCGATCGACGGCGGCCGGCAGCTGCGCGGGCGGCTGGCGGCGCTGGGCCTGCTGCCGGGAGCGCAGCTGCAGGTCGTGCAGAACTCGGGGCAGGGCCCCTTCGTGGTTTCGGTGCGGGGCAGCCGTATCGTGCTGGGGCGCGGGATGGCCGCGCGCATCCTGGTTGAATAGCATTCCGGTCGAGTGGCATTCCGGTCGGGCAGCACCGCAGGGGCGATCAACGTGACGAGCACCCTCGACAGGACCCTGACGGTGGCGGTGGCCGGCAATCCCAATGCCGGCAAGACGACCATCTTCAACAACCTGACGGGCGCGCGCCAGCACGTCGGCAACTATCCCGGCGTGACGGTCGAGTGGAAAGAGGGCACGCTGCGCCGCGGCGACCTGCGCCTGAACATCGTCGACCTGCCCGGCACCTACAGCCTGACGACCTTCTCGGAAGAGGAGCTCGTCGCCCGCGACTACCTGCTCAACCACGCGCCCGACGTGGTCATCAACGTCGTCGACGCCTCGAACCTCGAGCGCAACCTGTACCTGACCACCGAGCTGCTCGAGATCGGCCGGCCGCTGGTCGTGGTGCTGAACATGTCCGACGCGGCGCGCGACCGCGGGTACATCATCGACCACCACCGCCTGTCGCAGCGCCTGGGCGTGCCCGTGGTGCCGGCCGTCGGCAACCGCAACCAGGGCATGGACGCCGTGGTCGGCGCCGTGCTCGAGGTGGCCAACAGCCGCGTCCACCTGCCCGGCCCGGCCGACCAGTGCCGCGACGCGGGCCCGGCGCCCGGCGGCCTGTCCGCGCCGGCGCGCGCGGGGGCGCAGGTGCTGCGCGTGAACTACGGGCCCGGGGTGGAGTCGTTCGTGGCGCAGGTCGAGGCGCTGCTGCCGTCGACGCCGCAGCGTCGCTGGCAGGCGCTCAAGCTGCTGGAGGGCGACGCGCGCGCGCTGGACGACACGGTGGGCGAGGCGGCGCGCGAGGCCATCGCCGCCATCGCGAAGGACTTCGCCGCCGGCAGCACCGACGACCCGGACATCCTGCTGGCGCGGCTGCGCTACGAGCACATCGGCCGCCTGGGCGACGAGGTCAGCCGGCAGGTGCGCCCCGGCGGCGCGGCCGCGCTGTCGGACCGCATCGACCGCGTGGCCATGCATCCGGTGTGGGGCGTGCCCATCTTCCTGGTGATGATGTACGTCGTCTTCACGCTGACCTTCACCCTGGGCAACCCGCTGATGGACCTGATCGACCGCGGCTTCCTGGCGCTGGGCGCGTTCGTCACCGGGTTGTGGCCGGCCGGCAGCGCCAGCCACCTGAAGTCGCTGCTGGTCGACGGCATCATCGGCGGCGTGGGCGGGGTCATCGTCTTCTTGCCGAACATCGTGCTGCTGTTCATGGCCATCGCCGTGCTCGAGGGCACGGGCTACATGGCGCGCGCGGCGTTCGTCATGGACCGGTTCATGAGCAAGGTGGGCCTGCACGGCAAGACGTTCATCCCGCTGCTGATCGGCTTCGGCTGCACGGTGCCGGCGATCATGGCCACGCGCACGCTCGAGACGCGGCGCGACCGGCTGATCACGATGATGGTGTTGCCGCTCATGAGCTGCGGCGCGCGGCTGCCCATCTACGCGCTGCTGATCCCCGCGTTCTTCGCCCCGCGCTGGCAGGGCCCGGTGCTGTGGCTGATCTACGTGTCGGGCATCGTGCTGGCGCTGATGGGCGCGCGGCTGCTGCGCGCGACGCTGTTCCGCGGCGAGAACACGCCCTTCGTGATGGAGCTGCCGCCGTACCGCCTGCCGACCGCGCAGAGCCTGCTGATCCAGATGTGGACGCGCGCCTGGCTGTACCTGAAGAAGGCGGGCACGGTCATCCTGGGCGCGGCCATCATCCTGTGGTGCCTGACCTTCTACCCGAAGCCGCCCGCCGGCTGGGTGCCGCCGGCCGAGCCGGGCCACCCCGCCCCCGTGCCGTATGCGCAGATGGTCGACCCGGCGCAGCGTCAGGCGGCGCAGCTGTCGTACTCGGTGGCCGGCCACGTGGGGCGCGCGTTGGAGCCGGTGATCGCCCCCATGGGTTTCGACTGGCGCATCGGCACCGCGCTGGTGGGCGCCATCGCCGCCAAGGAAGTGTTCGTGGCGCAGATGGGCATCGTGTTCGCCGTCGGCGAGGCCGACGAGTCGTCCGACCAGCTGCGCGCCCAGCTGCGCGCGCGGTACTCGCCCCTGGTGGGCCTGTGCATCATGATGTTCGCCCTGATCGCCACGCCCTGCATCGCCACCTTCGCGATCACCCGGCAGGAATCGGGCTCGGCCCGCTGGGCCCTGGCCCAGACCCTGAGCCTGACCACCCTGGCCTGGATCGTCACGTTCCTCGTGTTCCAGGTTGGCACGCTGCTGAAGCTGGGGGTAAGCTGATGGCCGTCGGAATGGAAACCGTGGTGGTCGTCGGGGCCGTGGCCGGTGCGGGCGCCTGGGCGGTGCGCGCGCTGGTGCGTTCGTTGAAGAAGCCCGGCCGTTGCTCGTCCTGCTCGGGCTCGGGCGCGTGCCCGCTGGTCAAGGGACCGGGAGCCGAGGGCGCCACTTCCTGCCCGACCGAGACGCCCGTCCACGGGCGCTAGATTTCCCTTCTATCCGAGGATGGTCCCGATGCGTCACTTGGCGTGTGCCTGCCTGCTTGCCCTGTGCCTGGCCTCTCCCGTCGCGGCCGCCGAACCGGCCGCCGACAGCCATCGCGCCGCCGCCGAGGCGTGCGTGGCCGCGCTGGGCGGCGCGGAGATGCAGGCGAAGCTGATCGACGACACGATGGGCTTCATCCTGCAGCAGAACCCCGACCTCGAGCCGTTCATCGACGTGATGACCGCCTTCTTCGAGCGCGTGATGCCCTGGTCGGCGCTGGAGCCGAAGTACGTCGAGATGTACGAGGCGGCATTCACCGAGCCCGAGCTGAAGGACATCACGGCCTTCCTGGGCACCGCCAGCGGCCACAAGTACGTCGAGATGGGGACGACCCTGCTGGACCAGACCGCCCAGTTCGCGAACGCCATCCTGATGGAACACGCCGTCGAACTGCAGGAAGTCATCATGACCCGCGCCATGGAGCTGGAAGCCGACGCCATGGCCGAGGCCGGCGCCGACTCGACGGGCGACGCCGCGGCCGACAGCACGTCGACGGGGCACGAGTGATGCGGCGGGGCGCCCTGGCCCTGCCGTGGGCCTGCCTGCTGGTCGTGGCGGGCGTCGGGGGGGCGGCGGTTGCCGAGGTGGCGGGAGGCGCGGGTGGCGCCGTGGGC
>CAINDZ010000209.1 GCA_903847545.1 uncultured bacterium
GCGCGTCACTCTCGCGGCGGGCGAGCTCCTGAAGTCCCCGGATGGCGTATTCGGTCTGCCGCGTGATCTGGAGCATCGTGAAAACCTCTCAGCAGTTGCACTATGGGGTGACCCGTAGAACTGCCGCAAAGGAGATGCATCGATACCGGATTGTCAACCTTGTCCATGGGCGATCAGCCGCAACGCCTTGCGGGCCAACTGACTGATGTTTCCGGCCGAGGCGTCGTCCAGGTCCACCCACCGGCCGTCCCGGCCGGGCGGCGCGACAAGGCCGGGGCCCGCATCCAGAACCGCCACGGTGACGTCCAGGCGATAGCGCGTGATGGCGTGCCGGAACCGGCCAAGCGGTTTGGGCGGCAGGGTCGCCGCCATGCTCGAACCGTCCGCCCATGCGTCCACCCACGCCTCCTCCAGGGCCCCTAGCAGGTCCAGGGTGCCCTTGGCTGGTCGCAGGTACCATGCCGTGGTGGGCAACGTCAGGAGCCCCTGGTGGAGGCCTGAGAGCTCCTCGCGCGCCACCTCGGCCGGGACGCGGCACGGCAACAGGCGTTGTCCCGGGACCTCGAGCCAGACGCGGGAGCCGGACCGGATGACGGCCAGCAGGACGGCGACCGGGACGGACGCCTGGCCGGGTGCCGGCGAGGAGGCCATGGCAACGGCACCCGTCTTGCCGGTGCGGCAATGGGGAGCCACCGGGCAGGAAGCACACAGGGGCTGGCGGGCCGGACACACGAGCGCACCGAGCTCCATCAAGGCCTCGTTCCACACCCCGGGGCGGTCGGCGGGGACCAGCGCGCGCGCGAGGCGCGCCACCTCGGCCGCCGGGGCGTCCCCCCCGGTCGTGCCCAGCCAGCGGGCGAGGACGCGCCGGACGTTGGCGTCAACCGCCGGTTCCGGCAGCCCCAGGCCAAGGCTTGCGATGGCGCCCGCAGCGTAGGGACCGATGCCGGGCAGGCGTCGCCATCCCTCCACGTCCTCGGGCAGGCGCCCGCCCAGGGTGTCCACGACCTGTCGAGCCGCGGCGTGCAGGTGGCGCGCCCGGCGGTAATAGCCGAGGCCGGACCAGTGCGCGAGGACATCGTCCTCGGGGGCAGCCGCCAGCGCGGCCACGTCGGGGAAGCGCGCCAGGAAGCGCTCCCAATACGGCACGACGGTCGCCACGGTCGTCTGCTGGAGCATCATCTCGCTGATCCACGTCCCGTACAGGCTGCGGCGCCTGCGCCAAGGCAGGTCGCGCGCCGAGGCGTCGAACCAGGCGAGCAGGTCCCGCTGCAGCGCGGCGCGGACGGCCGGGTGGGCGAAGTCGACGGGTCCGGGCTCCAAGTAGGCCTCCTGAAGGTGGCAGGGACGGCGCGTTGACAAGATCCGCGCAAAAAGGGAGGATATCGACATCCTTCCCGGTCGGGCGCCATGGGCCCGGCGAGGCAGCGGCCGGGCCGTCCGGCATCCCCAGACTGGAGGCCCCATGACCGCGCGCACCATTCCGGAAATGCTGCTGGAAGCAGCCCGCGAGCGGCCCCGTCCGGACTGCCTGGCCTACCGCGAGCATGACGGTCCCTACGTGCCCTTGTCGAGCGCCGTGGTGCTCGAGCGGGCCCGGGACATCGGCACCGGCCTGCGCCGCCTTGGCGTGCTTCCGGGCGACAGGGTCGCCATCCTCAGCGAGAACCGCCACGAGTGGGCGCTGGCCGACCTCGGCGCGCTCGGTTGCGGGGCCGTCACCGTGCC
>CAINDZ010000210.1 GCA_903847545.1 uncultured bacterium
CGGGCGGTGTCGGCGCGGTGGCTGGTGTCCTCGACCATCTGCGCGAAGGCCGCGATGCCTTCGGCGGTGTGCTCGATGCTGCCGGCCGACGCCGTGGCGCCCTCCGCCAGCTCGGCGCTGGCCGCATCCAGTTCGGCCGCGGCGTGGCCCGTCTCGACGGCGCAGCGCTCGAGCTCGCCGGCCAGGCGCGCGATGGGCCCGGTGATGGCACGCACCAGGACGACGGCCACGGCGATCGCCAGCAGCAGCGACAGGATGCTGCCGATGATGGTCAGCCGACGGATCAGGCGCGCGTCGGCGACGACGCTGCCCGTCGCGGCGTCGATCGAGCCCGTCTGCGCGGCGACGAACGGGTCCAGCGTCGACACCAGCGCATCGGCCGCGGCGTCGAACCGGGGCATCAGAGGGTTGCCGCCGGCCGGCCCTTCGGCCACATACTTGGCCGCCATCTCGCGACCCACCTCGTAATAGTTGTCGAAGGCGACGACGACGCGGTCGAGCGCCGCCGCCGACGTCGCATCCTGCGTGTCGCGAAACTCGCGGCGGAACATCTCGACGCCGGCCAGGAAGCGGGTGCGCGCGGCGGCCGCCTGGTCGTAACCGTCGTCCAGGCCGTCAAGGCCGCGCGTGGCCGAAATGTCCTGCAGCCACTGCTGCACCTGCACGGCCTCGAACTTCATCAGGCGCGCCTGGTCGGCCAGTGCCGACGCGTGCGAACTGCGCGCGGCGGCCTGCGTGGCCGCCCTCTCGATGCGCACCCCGGTGTGAAAGCCGCCGGCGCTCATGACCACCAGGGTGGCCACCACGAGACCGAGGCCGGCGGTGAGCTTGTGGCCGAGCGTGGCCCGGCGATGGGTGAACGGATTCATCGACATTGGCGACATGGCCTCCCCCAGGCATGGCACGCGACGCCGCTCGGGCTTGGGCGTCGTGACGAATGGGATCGTCCGGTGGCGGCACACCTTAAGACAAAATACGGCAGAAATTGTCCCGTTTCCGCGATCGCCGCAGGGGCAGGCTGGACGCCCCCCTCCGTCCTGTGACTATATAGTCCCGGCTGCGGACAGGCCGCGGCCCCACTCGACGCTCAACCGGGGATGGAAGCCATGCGCCTGCACTGGCTGCAACACGTGCCCTACGAGGGCCTCGGCCACCTGGAGTCGTGGGCGACCGCCCGCGGCGCCACGCTCACCTGCACTCGGATGTTCGCGGGCGATCCCCTGCCCCCGGTGACGGCGTTCGACCTGCTGGTCATCCTCGGTGGCCCGATGAGCGTGAACGACGAGGCCACGTTGCCCTGGCTCGTTGCCGAGAAGGCGTTCATCCGCGACGCCCTCGCAGCGGACAAGGCCGTGTTCGGGATTTGCCTGGGCGCGCAACTGATCGCCTCGGCGCTGGGCGCGCCCGTGGGCCCGAGCCCCGAGCGCGAGGTGGGCTGGTGGCCGGTCACCCGTGTTGCCGCCGCGGCCGACGATGTGCGTCCCCGCTTCCCGTTCCCCGCCGAGGTCGCGTGCCTGCAGTGGCACGGCGAATCGTTCGCGCTGCCGCCGGGTGCCGTCCACCTGGCCCAGAGCCCGGGCTGCCCGCACCAGGCGCTGCAGCTGGGCCGGCGCGTCGTGGGGGTGCAATTCCATCCCGAGGCCACGCCCGCCTGGCTGGACGAAGTGCTTTCCCGCAGCCCCGGGGCCCTGCTTCCCGGCCGCTATATCACGTCCGAAACCGATCTTCTGCGCGATCCCGCCGGCCGCTGCCGACAGCCCAACCTGTTGGCGGAAAACATCTTGGATTACCTGACGGCGGGGGCCGACGAAGCGGACATCTGATCTCTGAATTGTCAACATATTAACAATGAAGGTCTTGCGGGATCGACCGACATTTTTTTTGTTGTCCGCGCATGGAGGCGAGGTTGTTTCCGTATGCCCGCGGGCAGGAGGTTTCGATGGGTCCGCAGAAGCGCTACTTGAAGACGAAGAACGTGAGCAAGGTCACGTTCTGCCTGCCGGCCGAGGCCGCGCGCGAGGCACAGTCGGTGTTCCTGGTCGGGGAGTTCAATGACTGGGATGCCGAGGCGACCCCGATGAACCGCCTGAAGTCGGGCGAGTTCAAGGTCACCCTCGACCTCGAGACCGGCCGCGAGTACGAGTACCGGTTCCTGATCGATGGCCAGGTCTGGGAGAACGACTGGGCCGCCGACACCTACCGCCCGGCCGGCGTGCCCGGCGCCGAGAACTCGGTCGTCGCCGTCTGACCCACGCTCACTTCGACGCGTCACCCGCGGCGGCCTGCGCCTTGAGCCAGGCCGCCGCCGTGCGCAGGTCCAGTGGTCCCGCGCCGTCCCACAGCGCCGCATACAGCCGGCGCATCCGCTCCAGGTCCTCGCGCGTGTCGATCGACAGCTTCACGTCCATCACCAGCTCGGCGGGCGGCTCGGCCCACGCGGTCACCATCACGCCCGGGTGCAGCGGCGCGTTGCGCAGCGCCCACGCCGTCACGTGCTCGAAAGCCAGCGGGTCGTCGCCGGCCACGTCGCGGCTCCAGCGCAGCGCGCGGGCCGAGACCACCTCGCCGCCCTGCAGCAGCGAGGCCACGCCGTCGCGGAACCGCACCACGTCGGCGCCCTCGCGCCGCGCCAGGTCCAGCCACTGCCGCAGGTGCACCGGGTCGAACAACGGCGAGTCGCCGCACACGCGCGCCACCCGGCGCGCCGGATGCGACTCCAGCGCCAGCAGGTAGCGCCCCAGCACGTCGTGCTCGGAACCGCGCACCACCGCCACCTTCATCGCGTTCGCCACGGCGACCAGCGGGTCGTCACGTTCGTGGTCGGTCGTCGCCAGCACCACCGGCACGTCGGCGCCCACCTGCATCGCGCGCTGCAGGATGTGCCACATCAGCGGCCGCCCGCCCAGGTCCTCCATCATCTTGCCCGGCAGGCGCGACGAGCCCATGCGCGCCTGCACGATGCAGACCGCCTCGCTGCACGCCCCGTCGGCCCTGCTGTCGACCCACTGCGTCATGTCGTGGCCGTCACCATCATGTTGGAGGAAAGCCCGTTCTCGCGCAGGAACGCCTGGAACGGCTCGCCCAGGCGGTCCCAGTCCTCGACCAGCACGCGGCGCAGGAAGGGCTGCGCGCTCACGTCGAAGGCGCCGCGCAGGATCTTCTGCCGCACCAGGTCGGCGTCCAGGCGGCCGGGCGTGGCCACCGCGCGCACCGTGAACCCGCACGACTCCAGCAGCGTCGACAGCGACGCGGGGTGGAACATGTTGATGTGCCCCAGCCCGAAGTTGTCGGCGTTGTCGTAGCCCAGCACCTGGAAGTCGAAGCCGCGGATGTTCGGGCAGGTCAGCACCAGCACGCCGCCCGGCCGCAGCGCCTTGCGCACCGCGCGCAGGTAGGCGCCAGGATCGAACAGGTGCTCGATGACCTCGAACGAGCAGACGGCGTCGGCCTGTAACCCTTCGAGCGGCGCCGTTTCCCAGCCCGACTCGAACACCTCGAAACCCTTGTCGCGCAGCATGCCGGCCAGGCCGGGCGTGGGCTCGACGGCCAGCAGGCGGTCGAAGCGGCCCAGCGCGCGGATCTCCTCGAGCACCAGCCCCGAGCCCGCGCCGATCTCGACCAGCAGCCCGCGCCCGCCGCCCATCGCATCGACGGTGTCGACCACGCGCCGCGCCTGCGGGCGCGCGATCGACTCGCGCCGCTTTTCCGCCGTGGCCGGGAACATCTCGCGCGCCCAGAACCCGTAGCTCTCCGCGTTCGCGTAGTAGTCGGCCAGCTGCTGCTCGCTCGGGCGCGGGTTGTGGAAGGCGGTGCCGCAGTCGGCGCACTCCGTGAAGGCGTACCCGCGCACCTCGAAGGCGCGGCCCTCGCCGCCGCCGCAGGCCGGGCACGGCACGGTCACCCAGCCGGGGCGGCCGGCCAGCCAGCGGTCGCGGTCGCGCAGCATGTACTCGCGCAGGCGGGCCTTCAGGTCGGCGGGGCGGATGTCCTCCTCGCGCAGGGGGGTGCCCGGGCTGTCGTCGGTCATCGGGAATCCTTTCGGGGAACGGCGGGCCGTCCGGTGCTCGGCCGCAGCGTAAACGCGCGCCGCCGGCGCACCAACCGAAAAGGTGGACCGGCGGCGATCAGGCTCTCAGGCGGTCAGCGTCGCCCGCAGCGCCTCCATCGTGTAGGGCTTGTTCAGGCAGGCGTCGAAACCGTGCCGGCGGTGGTCGGCGATGACGGCGCTGTCCGAATATCCGCTCGAGACGACGACCCGCGCGCCGGGGGTCAGCGCGCGGATCTGCCCCACGGCCTCGGCGCCGCCCATCCCCCCGCGCACGGTCAGGTCCAGGATGACCAGGTCGTAGGCATCGCCCGCGGCCTGGGCCTGCTCGACCAGCGCGATGGCCTCGGCGCCGTCGACCGCGACGTCCACGCGGTGGCCCAGCGAGCCAACCATCGCGGTGGCCACCGAGCGCACCAGCTCCTCGTCGTCCATCACCAGCACGCGCCGCCGCCGTGTGCGCGGGTGGGCGGCGGCGACGGCGGCGACGGGACCGGCCTCGGCGCCGGCCGGCGACGCATTGCCCGTCGCGGGCAGGAA
>CAINDZ010000211.1 GCA_903847545.1 uncultured bacterium
AGGCCGTCGCGGTGGTTGCTCAGGCCGACCGGGACGATGGCCAGGGAGCGGATGCCGCTGGTGGGGCGGGTTTCGTCGTCGTCGTCGACTTGCGCCGGCGCAAGTCCGGTGAGGTCGTCGTCATCGTCTTCGTTCCGGAACGCGGGCTCGCCGCACGGCAGTTGCGCCGGCGCAAGTATCCCGAATTCGTTATCGGTGGCGCCAGTCCGCGCGGAATTGGAGCGCACTTGCGCCGGCGCAACTCGTTGATCGTCGCCATTCAGATTGTCGTCGCTGGCGCCGTCGACTTGCGCCGGCGCAAGGGATTGATCGGCGGTGTTCAACGCACCACCCTCCCCCATCCCTGCATCCTCGTAGCCGTGGCCCCGGCGGCTGACCGCGGTGAACGCGGCCGCGTCGTCGTCCTTGGGCGCGGCCAGGGTCAGCAGGTCGCGGAAGGTCTGTTCGAGGATCGCCCCGTCGTTCCAGCCCGGGCACAGCACCACCTGCGTGTGGATCTCGATGCCGGCCTCAACGAGTTGCTTAAGGATCACCATCACGTCGAAGCGGCGCTTGATCCCCAGCATGCGCGTGCGCACGTCGATGTCGGTGGCGTGGACCGAGACGTACAGCGGCGACAGGTTCTGGCGGATGATGCGCTCGAGACCCTTGCGGCCCAGGCTGGTGAGCGTGATGTAGTTGCCGTAGAGGAAGCTGAAGCGGTAGTCCTCGTCCTTCACGTAGATGGGCTCGCGCATCCCCTTGGGGTTCTGGTCGATGAAGCAGAAGACGCAGTCGCAGGCGCAGGTCTTGAACTCCATCGGCGCGAAGCACTCGGTGACGGCGTGGATGTCGCCAGGGTCCATCTGGACGGTGACCTCGGCGCCGTCGGCGCGGCGGATTCCCAGGGCGGTGGTGCTGGCCTCGGGCGCGTAGTAGTAGAGGTCGAGGATGTCCTCGAGGGGGCGGCCGTCGATGGTGGCCACGGCGTCGCCCGGCCGCCACTGGTGGAGGCGGTCGAGCGGCGAGGGGAACGGGCGCGTCAGTGGGATCATGGTCGGGTCAAGAAAGCACAGGAACGGCGGGCGGGCAACTCGTGCCGTTGTTGCGCGTTGCGGGCGCGGGGTTGACACGGCGGCGGCGCCGGGCTAGTTTGGTGGCCTGCCAAGCGGATATCTGGAGCGGGCTTAGCTCAGTTGGTAGAGCATCAGCTTCCCAAGCTGAGGGTCGCGAGTTCGAGCCTCGTAGCCCGCTCCAATCTTTCCTGTACTCATCGCGACAGCACCGCCGTGACGGCATCCAGTATCTCGCCCGATTCCGGCGTGCCCCGCCCCTGAGCCTCAACCTTCCTGAACCAAGTCCGCTGCCGCTTCGCATACTGCCGCGTCACGCGCACGATGGCCTCCTCCACTTGCGCCGGCGCAAGTTCGCCGCGCAGGTGGGCCACGATCTCGCGGTAGCCGATCGAGGCCAGACCCGGGCACTCGGGGTCATGCTGTTCCAACAGTGCCCGCGTCTCCTCGAGCCAGCCGCCCTGCAGCATCGCCCGCGTGCGGGCCGCGATGCGCGTGTCCAGTTCGGCCACCGGGCGCTCCAGCACGAAGACGGCGAACTCCAGGCCCAGCGCCGAGTCCGGCTTCTGCGCCGCCGCCAGGTCGCTCATCGGGCGGCCGGCGACCTCGCAGATCTCCAGCGCGCGCTGGCTGCGGTAGCGGTCGTTGGCGTGGATGCGGGACCAGGCCGCCTGGTCGGCGGCCTGCAGGCGGCGGCGGATCTCGCCGTCGCCCAGCTTGTCCAGTTCGGCGCGCACGTCGGCGAGGG
>CAINDZ010000212.1 GCA_903847545.1 uncultured bacterium
GACGTCGCGCACCCGTTCCCGCCCGAGAGCGACGAGGTCGGCGGCGACGAGGCCGACAAGAAGGACGACGGGGCCGCCAAGAAGGACGACGATGCGGCGGGCAAGAAGGGCAAGGCCGACAAGAAGGCCGCGCCCAAGCCGCTGGTGATCGACGTGGCCGGCCTGGCCGACCGCCAGGTGGCCCTGGACGTGCCGGCCGGCAACTACGCGGGCCTGGCGTTCGCCGAGGGCAAGCTGTTCTACCAGGCGCGCGAGTTCGCCGCGGGCGGCGGCGAGGGCCCGCCGGCGGCGTCGATCCGCGTCTTCGACATGAAGGAGCGCGAGGCCAAGACGGTGCTGGACAAGGCCGACGGCTTCGAGCTGACGCAGGACGGCAAGCAACTGCTGTACACGGCCGACGGCAAGTACGGCCTGGTCACGGCCGCGGCCGACCAGAAGCCCGCCGAGAAGCCCCTGCGCACGGGCGAGATGCAGGCCCGCGTGGACCCGCGCGCCGAGTGGCGGCAGATGTTCCGCGACGCGTGGCGGCAGGAGCGCGACTTCTTCTACGATCCCGGCCTGCACGGCGTGGACTGGGAGCGCATGTACACGCGCTACGGGCAGCTGGTGCCGTACGTCGCGCACGGCAGCGACTTCAGCTACCTGCTGGGCGAGCTCATCAGCGAGCTGAACTGCTCGCACACGTACGTCTCGCCGGGCGACGTGCCCCGCACCCCGAACGTGGGCACCGGCCTTCTGGGCTGCACGTTCGCGCTGGATGCCGCGAGCGGCCGCTACCGCATCGCCGACATCTACAGCGAGCGCGACTGGAACCGCGAGACGCCGACGCCGCTGCACGCGCCCGGCATCGACGTCAAGGAGGGCGAGTACCTGCTGGCGGTCGACGGCGTCGAGCTGAAGGCCCCGGTCAACCCGTACAGCCTGTTCGAGAACAAGGTCGGCCGGCAGGTCGCGCTGAAGGTGGGCAAGGCCGCCGACGGCAAGGACAGCCGCACGGTGAAGGTGGAGCCCATCGCCGACGACAGCGCGCTGCGCTACGAGGCGTGGGTGCAGGCCAACCGTCGCCGCGTCGACGAGCTGTCGCAGGGCCGCATCGGCTACCTGCACCTGCCCAACACCGCGGTCGAGGGCCAGATCGGGTTCGCCAAGGGCTACTACCCGAACCTGCGGAAGGAGGGGCTGATCATCGACGAGCGGTACAACGGCGGCGGGTTCATCCCCGACTTCGTGATGAACATCCTGCGGCAGAAGCTGGTCAACCTGTGGAAGCCCCGCTTCGGCCAGGAATGGCGCACGCCGGGCACGGCCTTCGCCGGCCACCTGGCGATGGTCAGCAACGGCTACGCCGGCAGCGGCGGCGACGCCCTGCCGTACTACTTCAAGTACTACGAGCTGGGCCCCGTGATCGGCATGCGCACGTGGGGCGGCCTGGTGGGCATCAGCCGCGGCCTGGGCCTGATGGACGGCGGCTCGGTGACCTTCCCCGAGTTCGGCCTGTTCAACATGCAGGGCCAGTGGGACGTCGAGAACAAGGGCGTCGAGCCGACCATCGAGGTGGACAACCTGCCGGAACAGGAGATCGCCGGCCGGGATCCTCAGCTCGAGAAGGCGGTCGAGGTGCTGCTTCAGAAGATCAAGGACGAGCCGGTGACCGTGCCGACGGCGCCGACCTTCCCGCGCGACAAGAAGTAGGCCGCGCGACAGGTTTCCTGCGCGAAGGCGCCGCTCCCGGAAGGGGGCGGCGCCTTCTTCATGAGCGGGGGCCGCGCGGCCCGTGGCGGCTACTTTGCGGCCTTCTTCACCTTGGCCACCGCATCCTTGCCGTAGAGGTTGCACACGCCGCGCTTGGCCTTGGGCTGGATGTCGAGGTCCTTGATGGCCTTCTTGACCTTGGCGTCGGTCAGGCCCAGTTCCTTGGCGATGGCGCCGGCGGTCAGCAGGTCGGCGTTCTTGTCGGTCGGCATGGGTCAGTCCTCCGGGGTTCGTGTTCAATGCTCGGTGCGCGGGCGAGCGCCGGGCCGGTCAGGCCTCGTAGAGTTCGCCGACGCACTCCTTGTACGTCAGGTAGAGGCGCGCGTCCAGTTCCAGCTGTTCGTAGTCCGGCAGCATGTGGCGGCACAGCTGGTAGAAGGCGCGGTTGTGGTCCAGCTCGCGCAGGTGGGCCAGCTCGTGGACCAGGATCATGTCGAGGAACGCCTGCGGCGCCTTGCGGAAGACGGTGGCGATGCGGATCTCGTTGCGCGTGCTGAGCCGGCTGCCGTGGATGCGCGACGTGCGCTTGTGGATCCCCAGCGCGTTGTGCAGCACGTGCAGCTTCGGGTCGTAGACGACCTTCTGCAGGGCCGGCGCCTGGCGCATGTGGCGGTTCTTCAGCTCGACGGCGTACGCGTACAGCGCCCGCTCGTTGCCCAGGCCGTGGCACCGCGGGTAGCGCTCCAGGAGCCACGGGCCGAGCTTCTCGTCGGCGAGGAGCTGCCGCACCTGCTCGACGATGCGCGGCGCGTAGCCGGTCAGGTACGGCAGGGGCTTGTCCTCGCTGACGGGCTTGTCCTCGCTCACGGACCTGTCCTCGCTCACGTGCACGTCCATTCCGGCTCGGGCGCGGCTAGAAGCCGGCCCTGACGACGACGCGCGCGGTGCGCCCGTCCTGCTCGATGGCCTCGAGCGCGCCGACGCCCGGGTCGCGGTAGTCGGCGTCCAGCAGGTTGTGCACGCTGACCGACACGGACACGATATCGCGCCAGCGCCGCGTCTGCAGCGTCGCGTTGACCAGCCACAGGTCGTCCAGCAGGACGCCGCCGGCGGTCGTGCGCTCGCTCGCGTACTGGGCCTCGAGGCCCGCCAGCAGCCACGAGCCGACCACCGGGGCCGACGCGTTGAGCTTGGCCAGCACCTCGGGCGAGTTCGCCAGGTGCGCGCCGGTCGCGTCGTCCTCGGTGTGCGTGTAGGTCAGGCTGGCCCGCAGGAAGGCCTGCGCGGCCGGCTGCCCCTCCACCTGCAGCTCGAAGCCGCGGGCCTCGACGCGGTCGAGGTTGGCCGGATAGTACAGGC
>CAINDZ010000213.1 GCA_903847545.1 uncultured bacterium
CCCGACCCGAAGGCCGTCAAGGAGGTGCGCCTGAAGGCCGCCGACAAGCACCTGGCCGTGGCGCAGCAGCGCCTCGACGCGTTCGCCAAGGCGTGGCCGGGCGTGCGCGACCATGTGCAGGCGCGCTACGGCGCCTTCCATGCCAAGCTCGTGGCCTGCGACTACGCGGCCGCGTCGACGAACTTCTCGACGCGCAAGATCCTCTCGGACGGGCAGATGACCCTGATGAAGGAGATCCAGGCCGACGCGCAGCAGGTGCGCGCCGAATACGAGGCGGCCGCCCGCTGGGTGGCGCACCGGAAGGCGGTCGAGGCCTCCTAGCGACCCGGCCCCCTGCGTTCGGGCCGGTTCGCCGGCCTGATGCCCACCGCGGCGCGCTGTTGCGCCGGCGCAAGCCGGCCCGACGGCGCGCCGCTCGCGTTTCGGCTATTGACCCCGGCTCATATCGGAGCGAATATGTCCGACTTCCGGTTCCGACCCGTTCCCAAGGAGGACCCCCACGTGAAGATGCTCCGCCTGGCCCTCGCGGTCGCCTGCCTCGCCCTCGCCGCCGGTTGCGGCTCCGACGACGCGCCCACGTCGCGCCTGCTGACCCCCGGGACGTCGTACCATGGCGCCATGACGCCGGCCGCGCCGGTCGGGATCACCGAACCGCAGGCCCTGGTCGCGACCGCGGACCCGGGCTTCGTGTTCGCGGGCTGGGTGGCGACGCCGGCGGACAAGGCCGCGTTCGCGGATGCGGCGCTGGCCTCGACCACGGTCATCCTGTCGGGCGACGCCACCATCGCCCCCACGTTCATGGTCGCCACCGCGACCTTGTTCGTGAACCCGCGCCTGGGCGCCGACGACGCGACCGGCACCAGCGCCGCGCAGCCGTTCCGGACGCTGACGCATGCCTTCGCCGTGGCGGGCGGCGGCGCCAAGGGCCCGGCGCCGGTGATCGCCGTCGCACCGGGCACGTATGACGCCGCCGGCGGCGAGACCTTCCCGCTGGTCGTGCCCGCGGGCATCACCGTGGTGGGCGACGAGGAGAACAAGGGCGCGGGCATCGTGGTGAGCGGCGCCGGCCCGATGGCCACCCGGGAATTCTTCCAGACGGCCATGGTGCCCTCGTCCAACGCGACGGTGGCGGGACTCACGGTGACGACGACCGGCAACTGCTCGCTGGCCTACGAAGCGCCGACCGGCGGCGCCGGGATCACGCTGCGCAACAACACGATCGCCACCGGCGGCTTTTGCGGGGCCTATCTGATGGTTGCCAGCGGCGGCATGATCGCCGACAACTTGTGGCAGGGAGGCGGCACGGGCATGACGCTGATCGCCGTGGGCGGCGACGCCACCACGCCCGTCCAGGGGAACGTCTTCCAGGGGCCGGTCGAGCTCGACAACAACTACCTCGACCTGGGCGGCGGCGCCGGCGCGAGCACCGGCCACAACCAGTTCATCGGCGCAGGCATGAACTTCTTCACCGGGCTCGGCGTCAAGGCCCGCGACAACCACTGGCGGCATGCGCCGCCGACGGTCTCGCCGACCTGGGCGCAGGGTCCGTCGGAATACGACATGTTCCTGCTGGGCGTCAACACCACGGTGGACACCGCGGGTTACTACTAGCCTGCGGGCGACGGCTGCCGGCACCACGCGAGTCGGCGCGTACGGATACGACATCGGCCGCACCCGGCAAGGGCGCGGCCGATGTTCTTTTCGTCGGCACACCTGCGTGCCGCATCAGCTCACGGATGGACGGTTCCCACCACGCCGACCGCTCCATTTGCGCCGGCCGTGGCCCCCGGGCCACCCGCGCCGCCCGTGCCGCCGGCGCCGCCGACACCCACGGTGAACAGCGGACTGGCCGGCAACAGCGGCTGCGAAACGGCGTCCTTGAAGATACAGATGGAAGGACCGCCGGGACCGCCCGCCCCGCCGCCGCCGGCGCCACCGGCGCCGCCCGCGCCGCCGACGCCACCGTTACCGCCATGGCCGGCCTCGCCGCCAGAACCGCCGAGGCCACCGGCACCGCCGGCGC
>CAINDZ010000214.1 GCA_903847545.1 uncultured bacterium
AGCAGTCCGTCCGCTACTACCAGGTCGACTGCTACCTGGTGGACCTGCAGGACAACACGAAGCTCTGGGCGGGCTTCGAGAAGATCAAGAAGTTCATCAAGGGCTGACGACGTGGCCCTTCTCCCTTGCAGTCGCCGCCGGCGGTCCCCCGGGATCGCCGGCCGGCTTCCCGGGGCCGGCGCGCCGGCGCGGCTGGCCGCGCTCGCCACCGGCCTCGCCTGCATTGCCTGCCTGGCTGGCTGCGCCGGCTATTCCGCGAAGATGGTGGACCTGCGGCCGCAGCTGGCGACCGGCGACTTCGCCGGCGCGCTGGCGACCATCGACAAGGGCGCCGGCGGCAAGGACGTGCTGCTGGCCGGGCTCGAGCGCGGCCTGGTCCTGCGCCATGCCGGCCGCTTCGCCGAGAGCAACGAGGCCTTCGCCGCCGCCGAGCGCAACGCCGATGCGGTGTTCAGCCGCTCGCTGGCCGAGGGCGCCGTCGCGCTGCTGACCTCCGACGCCAATGTCGCCTACCGCCCTCGCCCCTACGAGATGGCGATGGTGCCCTTCTACAAGGCGCTGAACTACGGGGACCTGGGGCAGCCGGGAGAGGCCGTCGTCGAGGCGCGCCGCGCCAGCCAGGTGCTGGCGAGGCATGTCGACGCCACGCTGGGCGCGGTGCGCGAGCAGGACCGCGGCGACCTGGAGAAGGTGCGCAACGACGCCTTCATGCTGTGGCTGAGCGGCATGCTGTACGAGGCCGACGGCGAGACCAACGACGCCTTCATCGCCTACCGCAACGCCGCGGTGGCGTTCGAGCAGAACGCCGGCCTGCTGGGGCTCGAGGCGCCGCCCGCCCTGGCCGGCGACCTGGCCCGCACCGCCGACCGGCTGGGCTTCGTGCCCGAGCTGGCGCAGGCCCGGCAGGCATCGCCGTCGGTGTTCGCGGCCTGCGACGACACCACGCCCGACCTGGCGGGGCTGCGCGCGGCCTCGCGGCGGCCGGCCGGGCAGGGCGAGCTGGTGCTGGTGGTCGAGACGGGCTACATGCCGCCGCTGGTGCAGGAGCGCGTGGACTTCCCGGTCTACAAGGGGCAGGATGACGATGACCGCGAGCGCTGGGGTTGGTCGCTGTGGGGCCGGCGCGACCGCTGGCACGCCGCCGACCCGGGCGGCGAGATCGCATACTGGCTGTCGGTGGCCGCGCCCGCGCTCGAGGATGCCTCGCTGCCCCCGTTCGCCGGCGTGCGCGCCAGCGCCGGCACGCTGGGAGGCAACGCCGTGGGCGTGCGCGCGGCCGACCTCGGCCGCGCTGCGCGCGTGACTTTCGACGCCGAGAAGCCGACGATCATGGTGCGGACCATGGCGCGCGGGCTGGCCAAGTACCTGGCCGCGCGCGGCGCCGGCAAGCTGGGCAAGGGGGCCGGGTTCCTGGCCAACCTGTGGGGCGCCGCCACCGCGCAGGCCGACACGCGCAGCTGGCTGACCCTGCCGCGGCAGGTGTACGTGGTGCGCCTGTCGCTGCCGCCCGGGCCGCACGAAGTGCGCATCGAGTTGCTGGACGCCGGCGGGCGCGTGGCCGCCGAGCGCACCATCCACGGCGTCGTCACGCGCCCCGGCGCGTGGACGTTCGCCTCGCATCGCGTCTTCTGACCGCACCACGGCCGCGCGGCCGCAACGCAAGGAGCAGGCATGGCCAGGCTGATCGCCTCACCGACCATCATCGAGGCCGCGGGCAACCTGCCCAAGAAGATCGAGGAGTTCTTCGGGCGCGTGAACTCGTCGACCGGGGCCGTGAGCATCGCCCGCATGACCAGCCCCGCGGGCTGGGTCGAGCCCGGGCAGACGCCAGCCTTCGACGAGTACACCGTGGTGCTGGGCGGCGTGCTGCGGGTCGAGACGCGCGACGGCGTGCTGGACGTCGGCGCCGGGCAGGCCGTGCTGTGCCCCGCCGGCGA
>CAINDZ010000215.1 GCA_903847545.1 uncultured bacterium
CCAGCCCGCCTCCAGCCCGCCGTCGGCCGGGCCCGCGAACCGCGCCACGCGGCGGCCGCGCAGGTCGTAGACGCTGAAGTCGACCGGCCCCGGCGCCGGCGTCGCCAGGCGGAACCGGAAGCTGCCCGCCCCCGGGTTGGGCAGCACGGACAGCCGCGGCGCGCCGGCGGCGGCGACCGCCACCGGCGCCGCGCCGTACTGCAGGGGGTAGGCGCCCGAGTTGCGGCCGTCGGCGCGCGCCGCCGCCCACAGCGGTGACGAGGCGTAGCGATCAAGCAGGGGCGCCACGGTGACCAGGCGGTCCTGGGCATCGAGCCGCAGCAGCACGTCGTCGTTGATGCGCACGAGCACCGCGCCCAGCGCCGTCAGCGACGAAGCCGCCTGGCCGCCGGGCAGCGTCGGGCGCCGCACGGCGAGCAGGTCCTCGTCGCCCGTGTCGGCGAACCAGCCCGAGGTCGCGCCCGGGATCGCCGTCAGGCCGTAGAGCAGCTCGTACCACGACACATGGACGGGCGCGGCCGGGTCGGTGCCCCAACCGCCGCGGTGGTTCCAGGCCAGCGTCGGCCCGAACAGCACCGTCGACAGGCTGATCTCGCCCTGGTCGCTGGTGGCCCGCACCTCGAGGCCCGGCAGCACGCGCGAGCCGACGACGCCGTCGAGCCCCAGCCACGCCTCGGCCAGCGTCCTGGCCGCGGCCTGCCCCGCCTGGCCGTTCTCGACCAGGCCGCACAACGCCACGCGCAGCTCGCCGGTGTCGGGCCGGCCGCACGCCGCGGCCGTCGACACGGCCAGCCAGCCGCCGCCCGTGGGCGCGGGCGCCACCGCGCCATCGCCCGGACCGGGCGTGCCGTCGCCCTCCAGGACGCGGAACTGCAGCGACCCGGGTCGCTGCGACAGCACCGGCACGACAACCTCGTGGACGCCGTCCCGGTCGAGGTCGCACAGCACCGGCGGCGCGGCCGGCGGCCCGCCGAGGTCGCGCGGCCAGCCCGGCAACGTGGACAGCCCCTGCCCATCGAGGGCGGTGATGCGCCCGTCCGCGAACGCGACCACGATCGCGTCGGCGCCCCCGGCGATGAGCGTGCCGACCGCCGGCGACAGCGGGTCGGCGCGGCCGAGCGCGGCCGAGGCGACCTGCACCGGGCCGTGGCGCCAGGCGTAGGCGTTGCCGATGCCGTCGACCACGAGCACGCGTCGCTGGCCCGCCCCGGTCGTGTAGCCGACCGGCACGGTGAGGCTGCGGTTGAGCGCCAGGTTCACCGTCTGCACGGCGCCCACCGCCGTGAAGAAATACACGCTGCCGTAGGCGGCGCTCACCACGATCTCGTCGCCGGCGACGCCGTCGAGGTCCCACAGCAGGGGCTCGTTCAGCCCGCCCTGCGCCGACGGATGCGGAAAGACGAACACCGGCCAGCCCGCGCGGTGCGTGCCGTCGGAGGCCAGGACGTTCACCGACCGCGCGACCGGATCGGCGACCACGAGGGAGGGCACGACGAACGTCGGGCCGCTGAAGCCGGCCAGGTGGCCGACGTTCGGCTGTCCCGTCACGGCGCCGGGCAGCTGGCGCCAGCCGCCCTGCTGCGGCCAGGTCCACGCTTCCCGCACGCGCAGCGTGACGGCGCCGTTGCCGGCCAGGCGCTTGGCCGCCAGCAGGCGCCAGCTGTCGCTGCCCGCGGTCACGTAGGTGAACTCGGAGACGCCGGCGCCGCCCTGGTTGACGCGCACCACCGCGGCGCCCGCGGGATCGGCATCGAGGTCGCGCGGGTCCGCGACCACGAGCTCGAGGTCGACGCCGGGCGACGGCAGCACCTCGACCAGGTAGCGCACGCCAGGTTGCAGGTCGAGCCGCCGCGCGACGACGGGCTGGCGGCCGTTGGCCAGCAGCGAGTCCACCTGGTCCACGCCCGGGCGCAAGGGCACCAGCAGCGCCTGCACGGCCGCGTCGATGCGCAGCAGCCCCCAGCCGCGATCGTCCCGCGGCGCCGTTCCCGCCGGCAGGCTGGCGCTCCCGACGCCGTCGGCGGTCTCGGCCGCGGTCACCGGCGCCGCCGTCAGCCGCAGCACGGCCAGTCGCGTGCGCACGGATGTCGCGCCCGGCGGCAGGTGGACGGCCTGCTCGCCGAGGGCCTCGTCCATCAGGTGAACCGCGCCGGCGGCATGCGCCGCCGCCAGGCTCGTGCCCCAGCGCCCGCTGTACGTGTCGTCGGGCTCGTTGTCGGCGCACTCGATGCGACCGCTGTCGACGAGCAGCCCGCCGCCGGGCGCCACGAGGTCCGGCTTGCCGGCGACCACGCCGCCGCGCCCGCTGAAGGCGGCCACCGCGCCGGCGTCGTTCACGGCGCCCACGGTCAGCACATCGGGCAGGCGCGCGGGCCAGCCCGGCGCGCCGCCGGCGCCGTCGTTGCCCATGGCCGCGACGGGCACGAGCCCCGCGGCCGACAACTCTCCCATCGCCTCGCTGATGCCCGCGTCGACATCCCAGTTGACCGACACGAGCACGGGCCCAATGCGCAGGGCCTCGCGCTGGTCCAGCACCCAGGCGCAGGCCGCCAGGAAGTCGCCCGCCCACGCGTGCCACACGAGGTCGAAATCGTAGTACTTCACGACGACCAGGCGCGCGGCCGCGGCCACCCCCGTGTACTGGGGCGAGACCACGCCGCGACCGGCCGCCACCGAGGCGAGCGACGTGCCGTGGCTGTGGTAGTCCCAGGGACCGGCGGCCGCGGGGAAATCGTCGGTGACGTCGTGCCAGCCGACCACCTTGTAGCCGGCGTACAGCGGCCAGCCGGTCGCGGCCGGGTACCAGTCGGTGGCATCGCCCACGGTCGGCGGCGGCCCGTCGACATTGTCGCCCGTGGGGTCGCCGAGGTCGTTGTGGGCCGTGTCGCAGCCCGAGTCGAGGATGGCCAGCGAGAACGAGCCGTCGTCGCCCAGGCGCCAGGCGCCGGACTCGACACGAGGGACACCGATGGCCTTGCGGCCGGCGTCGAGCGCCGGCACGCCGTCGCGGTCGAGCAGCAGGCGCCCCGGCGGCGGCGCGTCGAGCAGCGCGCGCAGCCCCGCCTCGTCCACGTCCAGCACCGCCGCGCCGCCGAAGCGGCGCGTGGCGAACAGTTCGCGGCAGGTGCCCGCGGCCGCGGCGGCGTCCACCGCGCGCGTGCGCGCCGCCATGCCCGCGCCCAGGCTGATCACGCGCAGCCGGCCGGCGCCCCACGTGCCGGTGCTCCCCCCTGATGCGGCGTCCACCTGCAGCGCCTGCAGGTTCGGCGAGGGTGTCGCGTCGCCCGCGGACGCGGCCTTGGCGCGCGCGGCCTCGGCGGCGCCGGTCGCCAACCCGCGCAGCCCGCTCCAGGAGACCTCGCCCCGGCGCCACTGCGCCAGCACGTCCTCGACGCCGTCGCCGTCGGCATCGCCGCCGGCAACCGGCGCGGGCGCGGCCGCGACCGCCACCGCCACCGTCAGGAGCGCGAACACGCACAGCAGGCCGAGCGCCGGCGCCGGGCGCACGTGCCCGCGTCGCCGCATGCGTGGGGTCGCGATCCGTTCGAGGGACATCCTGGTCTCCCCTGGGAGCCTGGTGGCCGGGATTGGCTGGCCCGGTGAAGGTACGGACGGCCCGCATGCGCGGCAACGCCCGCCGCGGCGGCGCGCCGTGTCAGAAGACACCCACCAGGTGGCGGATGTCCAGCCCGCCGTCCGGGCCCTGGTGCTCGATCGCCACCACGTCGAAGCGCAGTTCGCCCGGCGCGTCATGGCGACATCCGCAGGCCGCGGCCCGCTCCACCAGCCACGTGGCGGCGGCGCGCCGCACTCGCGCGCGCTTGACGCGGTCGACGAAGCACTCGGGCGGCCCGGCCCCGCCGGCGCGCCGCGCCTTCACCTCGACGAAGGCGAGCACGTCGCCGCGCCGCACCACCAGGTCGATCTCGCCGCCCGGCGCGCGGAAGCGGCGGTCCAGGCACGCGTAGCCGGCGGCCGTGAGCACGGCCTCGGCCAGCTGCTCGGCCCACCGGCCGCGCGCGCCCGCCGAGCTTGTCGATGACTCCATGGGGTACGATCCCTGCCGGGAGGCGGTTGCCGGACCTGCAAGCGCAGGGCCACGCGGCGCCCGGGCCGGGCTGCGGCGGTGCGCGCCGGCGACGCGGCCGCTGCAGGCGGCGCGCGGCGCCGGCAGGTGGACCACGGTTGACGGTCGAAGGCGCAGCCGTCCCCGCCCTAGAACAGGCGGGCCTGTCCGCGGCTGGCGAGCGGCTCGTAGCTCAGGCGGTGCAATGGACAGGGGCCGAGGCGATCGAGCGCCGCGCGGTGCGCCGCGGCGCCGTAGCCCTTGTGGGAGGCGAAGCCGTAACCGGGGAAGCGGCGGTCCCAGGCGACCATGACGCGGTCGCGCAGCACCTTGGCGATGATGGAGGCGGCGGCCACGGCGGCGCTGGTGCCGTCACCACGGACCAGCGCCTCGGCCGGGACCTGCAAGGCGGGCAGTTGCGTGCCGTCGACAAGGACCAGCCCCGGCGTGACGCCGAGGCCGGCCACCGAGCGGGACATGGCGCGCAGCGTCGCGCGCAGGATGTCGGTGCGGTCGATCTCGGCCGCCGACACCGCGCACGCGTGCCAGGCGAGGGCGTGGGCCCGGACCTCGGCATAGAGCGCCTCGCGCCGCGCCGCCGACAGCTTCTTGCTGTCGTCCAGCCCGTCGGGCGCCCAGCCGTCCGGCAGCACCACGGCCGCGGCGACGACGGGCCCGGCCCAGCAGCCGCGGCCCGCCTCGTCGACGCCGGCAAGCACGAACCGGCCCTCCCGCGAGCGCTCGCGGTCATAGTCCGCCAGCGCCCCCGGAACGGCCCGCACGCGGGACTACCGACGCGCTTCGCGGATGCGCGCGCTGCGGCCGGTGCGGCCACGCAGGTAGTACAGCTTGGCGCGGCGGATGCGGCCCTTCTTCTTGATCGACACCGACTCGACGTTCGGCGACTGGATCGGGAAGACGCGCTCGACGGCGACGCCGCCGGACATCTTGCGCACGGTGAACGAGGCCTCGCGGCCGGCGTTCTGGCGCGCGATGACCGTGCCGATGAAGTTCTGCGTGCGGGTCTTGTTGCCCTCGACGATGCGCACGCCGACGTTCACGGTGTCGCCGATCTCGAAGTCCGGCAGGTCGGTGCGCAGGTTTTCGGCCCGCATCTGGTCGATGATGTTCATCTCTTCCTCCTGTTGCGGACAGGCCGCTGCATGCGACCGCCGCCTCTCGCGAACCCTCGCGGGCCCGCGACACTGTTCGGCCGGCGTCCCCCCGGGGCGCCGCCCTCGCCAAGCAACTCTATTTGCCGCGGCGCCGCGGCTCGTCCCTGTCCTTCGCCAGGTCCGGCCGCCGTTCCCGCGTGCGCTCACCGGCCTGCTGCCGGCGCCATTTCTCGATGTTCGCGTGGTGTCCCGACATCAGCACCTCGGGCACCTCCAGCCCCCGGTAGACCGGCGGCTTCGTGTACCAGGCGCAGTCGAGGCCGCCGTCGCGGTCGGTGGTGAAACTGTCGTTCGCCGCCGAATCCTCGTCGTGCAGCACGCCCGGCAGGCGCCGGACGATCGCGTCGACCACCACCAGCGCCGGCAACTCCCCGCCCGACAGGACGTAGTCGCCGATGCTGACTTCGCGCGTGACGACCAGCTCGCGGGCGCGCTCATCAATGCCCTTGTACCGCCCGCAGACCAGGATCAGCTCGCCCTTGGCCTGCAGGTCCGCCAGCAGGTCGAGCGTCAGCTGCTCGCTGAACGTCTCGCCCTGCGGCGTCGTCAGGATGACCGTCGCATCGCTGCGCCGCCTGACCTTCTCGACCGCCTCGACGACCGGCGGCGCCATCATGATCATGCCGGCCCCGCCGCCGTACGCCGTGTCGTCCACGGTGCGGTGCTTGTCCACGGCGAAGTCCCGGATGTCGGTGACCTCGTAGCGGACCTGCCCCTGGCGTTCGGCACGGCCCGGGATGCTGGTGGCCAGCACCGCGCGGACCATGTCCGGGAACAGCGTCAGGATGCGGACGACGGGCGCCTCGTCGGCGGCCACTCGGCCGGCATCCTCCTCAATCCCGCTGGACATCGAGCAGCCCTTCCGGCGGATCGATCACCAGCTGACCCTCGAGCCCGTCCTCGGGCCGCAGGATCGGCGCCAGCGCCGGGATCAGCATCTCGCGCGGGCCATCGGGGATGACCAGCATGAACTGCGTGCCCAGCCGCCGCACCTCGTCCACCACGCCGACCACGTCCCCGCCGCCGGTGACCACCTCGCGCCCCAGCCACCGGAACGGCAGGCCGCCGTTCGGCTTCGGGAACGCGGGGTCGCCGTAGCTGGCGGCCAGGAAGCCCAGCTCGCGCCCGATCATCGCGTCGGCGTCCTCGCGCCGACCGATGCCGCGGATCGCCAGCCCCCAGCAGCCGCCGCTCATGACGCGGTGACGCTGGACCTGCACCGGCGAGCCGTCGTTCCAGACCAGGAACGGGCTGCCGAGCAGGGGCTCGTGGAAGTCGAGCAACGGGTAGAGCTTCAGCTCCCCGCGCAGCCCGACCGCGCGCACGATCTCGCCGATGACGACGAACCGTGTCGATGCGCCTTCGGTGTCCATCGGTTCCTGCACACCCTACTCGACGATGTCCAGGCCGATGCGCTGGTCGGTCCGGGCGCTGACCGCGGTCAGCAGCACGCGCAGGGCGCGGGCGGTCTGGCCGCCCTTGCCGATGACGCGGCCCAGGTCCTCGGGACTGACCTTCACCTGGTACACGTCGCGATCCTGCCTGCGCAGGATGTCGACCGTCACGTCCGCAGGGCGGCTGACCAGGTTGACCACCACATAGCTGATGAGCTCGAGCACGCGCTCCTGACCGATGGTCAGCTCATCACCCTGGGGCGACGCAACCGGCGCCGTCTCGCCGTCGGTCGGGGCCGCAGCGGCCTCGAACTCGTCGCGCGGGGCGTTCAACTCTCGCCTTCCGCGGGCGCCTCGGCGCTGTCGCCCTCGCCGGCGGCCTCGGCGGCGGCGGCGGCAGCGGCAGCGGCGGCCTCGGCTTCCTCGGCTGCCTTCGCGGCGGCCTCAGCCTCGGCCTTCGCCTTCGCCTCGGCCTCTTCCTGCGCCTTCTTCTCGGCGGCGGCCTTGGCGATGCGGGCGGCCTTCTCCTGCGCGCGCTTGGCCTCGCCGGCCTCGGCGCCCTGCTTCCAGGTGGCCACGCGGGCCTCGATCTCGGCGGCGTCGACGCCCTGCTTCACCAGCGAGAACCGGTACAGGATGCCTTCGCCCTTCAGCAGAGCGCGCGCCGTGTCACTGACGGTGGCGCCGCGGCTCAGCCAGGTGATGATCTCGTCGGTGTGCAGCTGCACGTCGAACGGATCACAGAAAGGATTGTAATAGCCGAGATTGGCCAGGTAGGCGCCGTCGCGCCGCTTGCGGTGGTCCATGGCGACCAGGCGGTAGAACGGCCGCTTCTTGCGACCCATGCGCGTCAGACGAATCGTTGTCGACACTATCAGCCTCCCCTTGCGTGGTGTCGCCGCGCGCACCATGCGCCCGGCGTCTTTGGCCCGCCGTGGCGGGAACCGCGTGGTCCCCACCGCGACCCGGCCCTGATCAGGCCCGGAACACCTTCTTGCCGAAGGCCTCCAGGCCGCCAGCGGCGTTGATGTCGCGCATCATCCGCCGCATGTCCCGGTACTGCTTGAGCAGCTTGTTCACCTGCGACACCGTGGTGCCGCTCCCGTTCGCGATGCGCTTGCGCCGCGAGCCGTTGATGATGTCCGGCTGCCGGCGCTCGGCGGGCGTCATCGAGTTGATGATCGCCTCGACCGAGTGGAACTGCTTGTCGTCCACCTTGGCCTTGTCCAGCATGTCGCCGTCGATGCCCGGCAGCATCTTGAGCACGCCCTTGAGCGGCCCCATCTTCTTCATCTGCCGGATCTGCGCCTGGAAGTCCTCCAGCGAGAACTCGCCCTGCGCGAAGCGGCCGGCCAGCCTCTCGGCCGTCTCGGCGTCCATCTTGTCCTGGGCCTGCTCGATGAGCGTCAGCACGTCGCCCATGCCCAGGATGCGCCCGGCCATGCGGTCGGGATGGAAGACCTCGAGGTCCTCCAGCTTCTCGCCGACGCCCACCAGCTTGACCGGCTTGCCGGTCACCTCCAGCACGCTGAGCGCCGCGCCGCCGCGCGCGTCGCCGTCCAGCTTCGTCAGCACGACGCCGTCGAAATCCAGGCGCGCCGAGAAGGTGCTGGCGATGTTGACGGCCTCCTGGCCGGTCATCGCGTCGAGCACCAGCAGCTTCTCGTCGACCGGCACCGTCTGCTGGATCGACTCGAGCTCGCCCATCAGGGCGTCGTCGATGTGCAGCCGGCCCGCCGTGTCGATGATCAGCACGTCGCAGTTGTTGTCCTTCGCGCGGCGCTGGCCGAGCTTGACGATCTGCGACGCGTTCTTCCGCTCGCGATCGCTGTGCACCAGCACGCCGATGCTGTCGCCGATCACGTGCAGCTGGTCGATCGCGGCCGGACGATAGATGTCCGCCGCCACGAGCATCGGGGTGCGGCCTTCCTTCTTCAGGCGCAGCGCGAGCTTGCCGCAGAAGGTGGTCTTGCCCGAACCCTGCAGGCCCATCACCATCACTGTGGCCAGGCCCTTGTTCTTCGCCTTCGCCGGGTCCAGGTTCAGCTCGCGCGCCTGGCCGCCCAGCAGCGCCGTCAGCTCGTCGTTGACGATGCCGACCACCTGCTGCGCGGGCGTCAGGCTGCCCAGGACGTCCTGGCCGAGGGCCTTCTCGCGGATCCGGCCGACGAGGTTCTTGGCGACGTTGTAGTTGACGTCGGCCTCGAGCAGCGCCAGGCGCACCTCGCGGAGCGCATCCTTGATGTTGTCCTCGGTCAGGCGGTCGGCGCCGGACAGCTTCTTCAGCGTCGCGTCGAGCCGCCTGGTCAGGTCCTGGAACACTGGACTCCCGCCCGTTCCGCAATCCCGGTTTCGCCGCCCCGCCACCCGGTCGGCGGCAGGCGACGGCAAAAGGGCGTGCCCACCCGTGGACGCCGCCATCTCGGGCGGCGCCTGCCGGGCCTGGCGCGCATCCTTCGCGTAATCAATGACTTGCGAGCCCGCCCGGAGCGCCTCCGTGGCGCAGGCCGGGGCCGCGAGTCCCCCGGCGCATGGCCAAAGGACCTGCTAATCTAGCACCTGGTCGGGATTTGGGCAAGGACGGCGCCGCCGGGCCGGATCAGCCCCGCAGCAGGTCGGTCCGCTGCCGCCGGTCGGCCGCCTTCAGCAGCCAGGAGCCGCTGACGAGGATGTCCGCCCCCGCCTCGCGGCACAGGACGCCGGTCGCGTCGTTGACGCCGCCGTCGACCGAGATCTGCCAGCTGCCGCCCGACTGCTCGCGCAGCTCGCGCAGGGCGGCGATGCGGCCGGGCGCCGCGGGGTCGAACGACTGGCCGCCGAAGCCGGGCGGCACGCTCATGACCAGCACCAGGTCGACGCGGTCCAGCAGCGGCCGGACGTCACCGAGGTCGGTGGCCGGCTTCAGCGACAGGCCGCGCCGGCAGCCGAGCTCGCCGATGCGGTCGAGGGTGGCGCCGCAGTCGCAGGCCGACTCGACGTGGATGGTGATGGCATCGACGCCCGCGGCCGCGAACGGCTCGAGGTAGCGGTGCGGGTGCGTCATCATCAGGTGGGCGTCCAGGGGCACGGTCGTCAGGCGCCGGATGGCCTCGCAGATGAACGGGCCGAACGTCAGGTTGGGCACGAAGTGCCCGTCCATGACGTCCAGGTGCATCAGGTCGGCGCCGGCAGCGGCCAGCGAGCGCAGCTCGCCGCCCAGGTCGGCGAAGTCGGCCGACAGCAGCGAGGGCGCCACGAGGGCGCGCCCGTCAGCGGGACGAGGCCACGAGCTCAATCTCATCCCCCCGGGCCACGCGGCGACCGGCCGCGGGCTTCTGTTCCAGCACGGTGTTGCCCTGGCGACCGCCACCGCGCTCGTTGCGCACGCGGCCCAGCTTCAGGCCGGCCTTCTCGATGAGGTCCTTCGCGCGCGCCAGCGGCTGGCCGCGCAGGTCGGGCATCATCAGCAGGGCCGCCGGGCCGGGATCGCCCACGGCGAAGCTGACGGTGGCGCCGCGGTACAGGCGCGTGCCCGGCTGCGGCTCCTGGCCGACGATGGTCGGCTCGGCGAGGCCCGGCACCACGACGCGCGTGACGCGGCCGCCGCGCAGGGCGTCGCGGTCCAGCAGGATGGCGGCCTGCCGCTCGGACTGGCCGACCAGGTCGGGCGCCGGCGTCGAGGCGGGACCCGCGCTGACGACCACCTTGACGAGGCGGCCGCTGCGGATGCCGGTCTGCGCGGCGGGGACCTGCTCGGTGATCAGTCCCGCGGCCATCGTCGCGTGCGGGCTGGTGCGCGTGACCTCGACCTCGAGGGCGAGCGGGCGCAGCAGGTCGGCCGCCGCCTGCGGCGAGGCGCCGCGCAGGTCGGGCACCGTCACGACCTTCTTGCTGTGGACCAGCGACGGCAGCAGCAGGAAGTTGACGCCGGCCACGAGCACGGCGGCGATCGCGCCGGCGGCGCCGAGCAGGACCAGGAACTTCCAGAGCTTCATGTCGGGTCACCTCCTCTTCAGGCGCGCGGCGAAGAACCCGTCCCCTTGCGCCTCGTGCGGCAGCCACAGGCGCTGCCAGCGCCCCTCCTGGTCGGGCCAGGGTTCGAGGTCGGCGCGGCCGGCAAGCAGCGCGGCGACGACGGCCTCGTCCTCCTCAGGTTCCAGCGAGCACGTCGCGTAGAGCAGGCAGCCGCCGGGCTTCAGCAGGCCGGCCGCCCGTGCGGCCAACTCGCCCAGACGCTCGGCGCTGCGCGTCACGTGCGGCGCCCGCAGCCGCCAGCGGCCCTCCGGGTGGTGCCGCAGCACCCCGGTGCCGCTGCAGGGGCCGTCCAGCAGCACGACGTCGAAGGCGTCGTCGGGCAGCGGGGGCCGCGTGCCATCGGCTAATACCACGCCCACGGCGGGGGCCTCAATCCTTTTCAAGGTATCATCCAGCAGCCGCACCCGCTCGCGCGCGCTGTCGGCCGCCAGCAATGCGCCGGGCCACCAGCCCGCCAGCAGCGCGGTCTTGCCGCCCGGGGCGGCGCACAGGTCGACCAGCCGGCTGTCCGCGCCCGCCGCGGCCACCGCGTCGGCCGCCAGCCACGTCGTCGCCTCCTGGACGGTGGCGTCCTGGACGATGAGTGCAGGCTGCGCGGCGAGCAGCGCCGCCAGCGACGCGCGGTCGCCGCCGTCACCGACGACCAGCGCGCGATCCACGCGGGCATGGGGCGCGGCGACGCAACCGGACGCGGCCAGCGCCTCCCGCGCCTGCGCCACGTCATGGGGCCGCCGCACGTGCAGCGTCACCGGCACGGGCTCGTTGTTCCAGGCGCAGAGCGCCTCGCACGCGGCCGCGCCGTGGCGCGCGCGCCAGCGGTCGACCAGCCAGCGCGGGTGCGAGTGCCAGGCCGCCTGCCAGGCGGCGCTGCCGGGCTTCAGGTCGTCGAACCACGGGCGCAGCAGCGCCTCGCGCGCGGCGCGGCCCTGCGGCGGCTCCTCGCCCAGCACGTCGCGGCGCACGTTCTGCAGCAGGCCGTTGACGTAGCCCACGGCGCGGGCGCCGACGCGGCGCCGGCACAGTTCGGCCGTCTCGTTCAGGGCGGCGTGCGCCGGCACGCCGTCCAGGCCGCACAGCTGGTGCAGGCCCAGCCGCAGCACGGCGGCCAGCGGCGCCTCGGGCTGTCCCGGGCGCCGGCTGAAGCGGGAAATGAGGTGGTCGTAGCGGGCCTGCCACTGGAGCGTGCCGCGCACCAGCTCGGCCAGCAGCCCGCGGTCGCGCGCGCCGGCGCGGGCCAGCGCCGCGTCCAGCTCGCGGTCCAGGCGCCGCCCCTCGTGCACGGCCACCAGGACGCCGTGGGCCAGGTCCCGGGCCGTGAGGCCGCCGCCGCGGACCGGGCGTGCGCTCATGAACGCAGGACGTCGCCGGCGCGGATCGCGAAGCCGCGCAGAAACTCGGCCACCGGCAGCGGCTTCTTGCCCGGCACCTGCAGGCCGGTCAGCAGCAGCGCCCCCTGGCCGCAGGCGACGACCACGCCCCCGTCGTGCACCGCCAGGACCGTGCCGGGCTCCCGCGAACCGGGATTCAGCGACATGGGACGGGCCTGCGTGATCTTCAGCATCTGCTCGCC
>CAINDZ010000216.1 GCA_903847545.1 uncultured bacterium
CGCGTCGCCGTGGCAGCGGGAGAGGGACGAGACATGACCATCAGTCTGATTGCCAGGGACCTGCGGGAATCGGCCACGCTGAAGATGAACGAGCGCGTGGCGATCATGCGCGCGAAGGGCGATCCCGTCATCCACCTCGGCGGCGGCGAGCCCAAGAGCCTGCCCCCGCTCGACGCGCTGACGGCGGCGGCCGGGCTGCTGAACTCGGGCGAGGTGCGGTACACGCCGGCCTACGGCACGCCCGACATGAAGGCCGCCATCATCCGCTACACGCACGACCAGTACGGCTTCCGGCCGACGCTGGGCATGGTGATGGCGTCGGGCGGCGCCAAGCAGGCGATCATGTGCGCGCTGCAGGCGATCCTGAACCCGCAGGACGAGGTCATCTTCCCTTCGCCGTACTGGGTCAGCTATCCCGAGATGGTCAAGATGTGCGGCGCCGTGCCGGTGCCGGCCAAGCCGATGGACGGGGGCCTTGTCCCGACCATCTCCGACATCACGATGCGGATGTCGTCGAACACCAAGGCCATCATGATCAACAGCCCGAACAATCCTTCGGGCGCGATTTACCCCGAGCAGTTCATCAAGGATGTCGTCGCCCTCTGCGAGAAGGAGGGCATCTACCTGATCATGGACGACATCTACAACCGCCTGGTCTTCGGCGGCAAGCGGGTCACCAACCCGATCAAGTGCGCGTCGGACTTCGGCAGCGACAACTGCAAGATGATCGTCATCAACGGCGTCTCGAAGGTCTACGCGATGACGGGCTTCCGCATCGGCTGGGCCATCGCGAACCCGAAGATCATCGAGGTGATGTCGATCATCCAGTCGCACCAGACCAGCGGCCCGTCGGGCCTGCTGCAGAAGGCCGCCATCGCGGCCATCAACGGCACGCAGAACTGCGTCGACAACCTGGTGATGACGCTCGAGAACAACGCCGGCGTGATGGTGCGGCGCCTGGGCGCCTTCGACGGCGTCAAGGTGACGCCGCCCGACGGCACGTTCTACTGCTTCGCCGACTTCTCGACCTACAACAAGGACAGCACCAAGCTGGCCGAGTTCCTGCTGAACAAGGTGATGGTGTGCACCGTGCCGGGCGTCGAGTTCGGCATGGAGGGCTTCCTGCGCCTGAGCACGTGCGGGACGTCGAAGGAAATCATCGAGGGCATCGAGCGGATGAAGTGGGCGCTGGACCCGAACTCGCCCAATGAACTGATCATCGGCCACCGCAAGATGGTGAGGGACTGGCTATGAAAAAGTCGCTGAAGATTCCGTCGCCGGCCGACCATCACCGCGAGGACCTCAAGGCCGACTTCGGCCTGGAGAACCACGGCCTGATGGAGCTCAAGCGGGTGTACTGGAACCTGACCGAGGAGGCGCTCTACGAGGAGTTCGTCTTCCGCGGCGAGGGCCAGATCGTCAACCACGGGGCCATGCTGGTCGAGACCGGCAAGTGGACCGCGCGGGCGGCGCAGGACAAGTACATCGTGCGCGAGCAGCAGACCGAGGACAAGGTCTGGTGGGGCGAGTACAACCGCCCGCTGGCGCCCGAGAAGTTCGCGAACCTGTTCGCCCGCGTGCAGGGCCACCTGCAGGGCGAGGAGATCTTCGTCCAGGACGTGTACTGCGGGCAGGATCCCGAGCACCGGCTCGCCGTCCGCATCATCACGCAGGACGCCTGGCAGAGCCTGTTCGCGCGCAACATGTTCATCTCGCCGAAGAGCCGGCAGGAGCACAAGGAGTTCGTGCCCGAGTTCACGCTGATCGCGTGCCCGCACTTCAAGTGCGACCCGCGCATCGACGGCACGCGCTCGCAGACGGTGCTGGCGCTGAACTTCGCCGACCGCCGCGCGCTGGTGCTGGGCACCATGTACGCGGGCGAGATCAAGAAGTCGATCTTCACGGTGATGAACTTCCTGAAGCCGCTGGACGGCGTGCTGGCGATGCACTGCTCGGCCAACGTCGACTACGAACTGAAGGAGCCGGCGCTGTTCTTCGGCCTGTCGGGCACGGGCAAGACGACGCTGTCGGCCGACCCGAAGCGCAAGTTGATCGGCGACGACGAGCACGGCTGGTCGGACCGCGGCATCTTCAACTTCGAGGGCGGCTGCTACGCCAAGGTGATCCGCCTGTCGGCCGAGCACGAGCCGCAGATCCACGACTGCACGCGCCGCTTCGGGACCATCCTCGAGAACGTGGTCCACGACCCGAC
>CAINDZ010000217.1 GCA_903847545.1 uncultured bacterium
CAGCGCGAAGTACGCGACGATCACGGACCAGTCGAGCATGTCCAGGCGGTTCATGGTATCCTCTCCGCGAAGTGGGACGGCGACGCCGCCCATTGTCGCCTATCCGGCCGGTCACTGTCAGCGGAAAAGGATCCATCCATGCGGCGTTGCCTCCTTGTGCTCCTGCTCGCGTGCGCGGCCCTGCCGGCCGCGGCGGCCGTCGTGACGTTTGACGTCAAGGCGCCCGCGGGCACGCCCACCGATGCGATCCTGTATCTGGCGGGGGATTTCCAGGGCTGGAACCCGGGCGCCCCCGACTGGACGCTGGCCCGGCAGGCCGACGGCCACTGGCGCCGCGCGGCCACGTTCGCGGCCGGCCAGGCGCTGCAGTTCAAGTTCACCCTCGGCAGCTGGGGCAGCGTGGAGAAGGGGCCGGCGGGCGAGGAGCTGCAGAACCGCCTGCTGACCGTGGGCGCCGACACGACGCTGCACCTGGGGGTGGCGAACTGGGCCGACGGCGCGCCGCCGCGCGACACCACCACCGGCGACGTGCGCCGGCTGGAGGTGCCCGGCTTCTGCGGCGGCCGCGACGTGTGGGTGTGGCTGCCCGCGGGCTACGACGCCGACCCGCAGCGACGCTTCCCCGTGCTGTACATGCTGGACGGCCAGAACGTGTTCAACGCCGCCACGTCGTTCGCCGGCGAGTGGGAGGCCGACGAGTCGGCGGCGCGCCTGGTGGCGGCCGGCGAGGTCGAGCCGCTCATCATCGTCGCCGTGGCCAACGGCGGCGGCCTGCGCTCGCTCGAGTACACGCCCTGGCCGCTGGCCGGCTTCGGCGGGCCCACCGGCGGCGGCGCGCAGCACCTGCAGGCGATCATCGACGTGCTCATGCCCGCGGTCGACGCCGCGTTCCGCACGCAGGCCGGGCCCGTGCACACGGGCCTGTGCGGCTCGTCGTTCGGCGGCCTCATGGCCCTGTATGCGGCGTGGGCGCGCCCCGACGTCTTCGGCCGGCTGGCGGCGCTCTCGCCCAGCCTGGAGTGGGCGGGCCACGCGCCGCTGCAGATGGTCGCCTCGCGTCCGCACCCGGACGTGCGCCTGTACACCGACATGGGCTCGCGCGAGGAGGGCAACCTCCACGACGACGACGGCAACGGCGTGGATGACCTGGTCGACGACCTGCGCGAGTTGCGCGCCGCCCTGCTGACAGGGGGATTCACCGAGGGCCGCGACCTGCGGGTGGTCGAGGACGAGGGCGCGCGCCACAACGAGGCGTTCTGGGCGCGCCGCCTGCCGGGGGCGCTGGCGTTCCTGTTCCCCGCGGCGCGCTAGCGCTCCAGCAGCAGCGCCTTGCGAAGGCCCGTGCCCTCGGTCAGCGTCCAGCCGACCGCGCAGATCGTGCCGTCGGCCGCGCGCGCCAGCTGCTCGACGGTGCCGACGAACGGCTTGAGGTCGCGCGTCAGCGTGTCGCCGTCCATCCGGATGATCGTCGCCAGTCCGGTGCCGCCGCAGGCCAGGTACCACACGCCGCC
>CAINDZ010000218.1 GCA_903847545.1 uncultured bacterium
CGTGCAGACGCCCAGCGGCAGGAACTTCAAGCGGACCCTCGTCACCAGCGCGCTGCCCTACGCGAACGGGGACATCCACCTGGGCCACCTCGCGGGCGCCTACCTGCCGGCGGACATCTTCGTGCGCTACCTGCGGCTGCGGGGCGAGCCGGTGCTGTACATCTGCGGCTCGGACGAATACGGCGTGCCCATCACGCTGGCGGCCGAGAAGCTGGGCATCTCGCCGAAGGAGCTGGTCGACCGCAACCACGCGTCGATCCGCGACTCGTTCGCCGACTTCGGCATCTCGTTCGACAACTTCAGCCAGACCAGCCGCGAGGTGCACACGCAGACGAGCCAGGAGTTCTTCCTGGACCTGCACCGGCAGGGCCTGCTGGTGCAGAAGACCACGCAGCAGTTCTACAGCCCCAGCCAGCAGCGCTTCCTGGCCGACCGCTACATCGAGGGCACCTGTCCAAAGTGCGCGTCGAAGGGCGCGCGCGGCGACCAGTGCGAGGCCTGCGGCACCAGCCTGGACCCGACCGAGCTGATCGAACCGCGCAACGTGCTGGACAACTCGCCGCTCGAGCTGCGCGACACGACGCACTGGTTCCTGCCGCTGGGCCGCTTCCAGGAGCAGCTGGAATCGTGGCTGGCCGGCCATCCCGAGTGGAAGGACAACGTGCGGCAGTACTGCCGCGGCTGGTTCCAGGACAAGCTGGACGACCGCGCGGTCACGCGCGACCTCGGCTGGGGCGTGCCCGTGCCGCTGCCGGATCACGACGGCAAGGTGTTCTACGTGTGGTTCGAGGCGCCCATCGGCTACATCTCGGCCACGCGCGAGTGGGCCGCGGCAAAGGGCGAGCCCGAGGCGTGGCGCACCTGGTGGCAGGACCAGGACGCGCGGCTGGTGCACTTCATCGGCAAGGACAACATCTTCTTCCACGCGCTGATGTTCCCGGCCATGCTGATGGTCCACAGTCAGGACTGGGTGCTGCCGGACAACGTGCCGGCGAACGAGTTCCTGAACCTCGAGGGCCGCAAGCTGTCGACCAGCCGCGGCTTCGCCGTGTGGCTGCCCGAGTACCTGCGCGAGTTCAAGCCCGACCCGCTGCGCTATACGCTGGCGCGCAACCTGCCCGAGACGCGCGACATGAACTTCACCTGGGAGGGCTTCCAGGCGCGCAACAACAACGAGCTCGGGAACAACTTCGGCAACCTGATCAACCGGGTGCTGACGTTCATCCACAAGTACTTCGAGGGCCGCGTGCCGACCTGGTCCGAGGCCGCGATGACCGACCTCGACCGCCAGGCCCTGGCCGAGGTCGAGGCCGACCTGGCCGCGTGGGCCGCCGCGCTCGAGCGCTTCGAGATCAAGAACGCCATGGAGGCCGCCTTCCACGCCGGCCAGGTGGGCAACCGCTACTTCGACGAGTCGGCGCCGTTCCGCTCGCGCAAGGACGACCTCGCGCGCTGCGAGCAGAGCCTGGGCGTGGCGATCCAGATCATCCGCCACCTGGCGGTGATGCTGGCGCCGGTGGTGCCGTTCGCCATGGAGAAGGTGTGGGCGTGGCTGGGCCTGGAGACGCCGCTGTGGCAGGGCGGCTGGGCCGAGGCCTCGCGCCCGGTGCCCGCGGGCCGGCAGCTGGGCGTGCCCGAGATCCTGTTCCCCCGCGTCGAGGACGAGGTCATCGCGCGCGAGGTGGCGCGGCTGCAGAAGCTGGTCGCGGAGTAGGCGCCGGCGCAATTCCGCCGGGACGCCCCACATTGGCTGCCGGGGCGTTAACGGGTATCATGTCATCTTCACTGCCGCCGCGGCGGCCGCGCTTCCCGAGCCACGGAGGCTGCCCGAAGATGGCGCACCCGAGACGCCCCCATTTCCTGCCTGCGGCCTTCGCCCTGGCGCTGGCCGCCACCGCCGCCCAGGCCGCCCCCATCCCCCTGTCCGACATCACCGCCCTGGTCGACAAGGCCGCGCCCCAGGTCACCGCCTGGCGGCGCGACATCCACGAGCATCCCGAGCTGGCCAACGGCGAAGTGCGCACCGCCGCGCTGGTGGCGGCGCACCTGCGCGAGCTGGGATTCGAGGTGCGCGAGCACGTGGCGCACACGGGCGTGGTCGGCGTGCTGCGCGGCGGGCTGCCCGGGCCGGTGGTGGCGCTGCGCGCGGACATGGACGCGCTGCCGGTGGCCGAGGACAC
>CAINDZ010000219.1 GCA_903847545.1 uncultured bacterium
ATCTGGCTCTGCTGCGCGCCCGGGCGGTCGATGACGACCAGCTTCGGGCCGGTGTACGGGGCGGTCGCCAGCGGGCGGCGGTCCGGCAGCGTCGCCGAAGCCCAGCCGCCGAGCGCCTTGCCCACGGCCGCGCGCGCCTGGTCCATGGTCAGGTCGCCGACGATGACCATGGTGGCGTTGTTGGCCTTGAACCAGGCCGCGTGGAACTTCACGAGGTCGTCGGGCGACAGCGCGTCGAGCGACTGCGGCGTGCCGACGCCCGAGGCCGGCTGCGCGTAGGGATGGCCGTCGCCGAAGCAGCGGCGCTGGAACTCGTTCATGCCCAGCGACTGCGGCGTGGCCGCCTCCTGCTTCTGGCGGCCGCGGTAGCTCTGGCGCACGCGGTCGAAGTCGGCGGCGGGGAACGTCGGGCGCAGCGCGACATCGGCCAGCAGCGCCAGGCCCGCGTCGAGTTGCCCCTTCAGCACGTTCAGCGACACCTGCGTGCCGTCAAAGCTGCTGCTCGAGCGCAGGTCGGCGCCCAGTCCCTCGATGGCCGCGGCCAGCGCCAGCGCGTCCTTGCCCTTGACCCCCTCGTCCAGCATCTCGGCCGTCAGCGAGGCGGCGCCCTGCCGGTCGGCGGGGTCGTCGGCCCAGCCGGCGCGCACGACCAGGCGCGCCTCGACCAGCGGCAGGTCGTGCTTCTCGACCAGCGCCAGCTTCAGGCCGTTGGGCAGCGTGGCCACCTGCACCGCGGGCGGCGTGAAGGCCGCGCGCGCGCCGCCCGCGGGCAGCGTGCCGCGGTCGACGTCGAGCTTGGCCGCGGCCAGCTTGCCCTGCGGCACGATGTACAGCACACCGCGCCGGCCCAGGTCGATGTACTTGCGCATCCAGGTGTTGATGATCGTGGCGTTGGTCGCGGCGTAGCGGCCAAGGTCGTCCTTCAGCCAGCCCGGGTTGCCCACCAGCACGTTGTAGCGGTTGAGGCGGTCGGCCTTGCCGCCGAAGCCGCCGATGGCCTGCAGGTCGCGCACGGCGCCGGTCTCGTAGCGCGTGCGAGCCAGGGCCACCTCGGCCTCGGTGACGCCGCCGGCCAGCAGCGCGCGCAGCTCGGCGTCGATGGCGGCCTCGAGCTCGGGGAGCGTGTGGCCGGGCGCGGCGCTGGCGGTGATGCCGAAGATGCCGCTCATCTCGCGCGAGTCCTGCGAGCAGCGCACGTCCAGCGCGAGGCGCTTGTCGTAGACCAGGGCCTTGTACAGCCGCGACGTCTTGCCGCCGCCGACGATGTCGCCCAGCAGGTCGAACTCGGCGTCGCCCGCCTGGTACCAGCCCGGCGAGTGCCACTGCATGAACAGGCGCGGCACCTCGACGGCGTCCTCGGCGACGGCACGCCGCTCGCCGTCCAGCTGCGGGATCCACGACTCGAGGCGGTCGACGGGACGGCCGGGCGGGATCGGGCCGAAGTACTTCGCGATCCACTCCTTCACCTTTGCGGGATCGAAGTCGCCGGCCACGCACAGCGAGGCGTTGTTGGGCGCGTAGTAGAGGCGGAAGAACTCGGAGACGTCCTCCTTCGAGGCGGCCGACAGGTCCTCCATGCTGCCGATGACCGGCCACGAGTAGGGATGGCCCTGGTCGTACATGAGGTCGAGCAGCAGGTCGCGGCTCTTGGCGTAGGGACGGTTCTCGCCCTGGCGCTTCTCGTTCTTCACGACGTCGCGCTGGTTGTCGAGCTTCTCCTGCGTCATGGCCGGCACCAGCCAGCCCATGCGGTCGGCCTCCATGAACAGCGCCAGTTCGAGCTGGTCGGCCGGCACGTTCTCCCAGTAGTTCGTGCGGTCGTTGTTCGTGGAGCCGTTGATCTGCCCGCCGATCTTCTGCAGGGGCAGGAAGTAGTCGCTGTCGTGGTGCTCCGAGCCCTGGAACATCATGTGCTCGAACAGGTGCGCGAAGCCGGTGCGGCCGGGCTTCTCGTTCTTGGAGCCCACGTGGTACCACACGTTGACCGCCGCGTTGGGCAGGCTGTGGTCCTCGTGCAGGATGACCTGCAGGCCGTTGTCCAGGGTGTACTTCTCGTACTTGAGGTCGGGCAGGTCGACGGCCGGGGCCTTGTTGGGTGTCGACTTGGCAGTGGCAGCCAGCGCCGAGGTGGCGGCCAGCAGCAGGACCGCGAGCCCGATAAAGGACGCGATTCGGCGGAGATTCACGGCAGGATCCCTTCGCGGCGGCAGGTTTTGCGTCGATGGCCGCGGCGGGTGCGCCGTCCCGCGCGCGGATCGTGGGGCCGGTGTCCTGGTACGGACGGGAGGCGGCGCCGGTTGCAGCTTACCCGGCCCGGGGCCGCGGTGCAACGGCCCGCCTGCGGGGCCGAAATCCCGTGCAGCGGCCCCGGCGCAATGGTAATCTCAAGCCGGACCGGTCGTTGGCGTCGCCACGATCGCCGCTCGGCGCCCGAGGCCCTTGCCCGGGAGACGGACATGGTGCACTACACGCTGCTGAGAACGGCCCTCGACCCCCTGCTGGCGGTCATGGGCCCGGCCGGGCTGACCCGGCTGGAGTTCCTGCCCCGCGCCTGGGAATACCACACCCAGGCCCACGCGGCGGCGCGCCACGACTTCGGCGCGGACGTCGCCGTGAAGGAGGACGACAGCGCCTTCGAGGAGCTGCGCGGGCAGCTGGCCGAGTACTTCGTCGGCGACCGGACCGTGTTCACGATCGAGTTGGACCCGCACGGCACCGACTTCGACCGCCGCGTGTGGCAGCAGCTCTTGAAGATCCCCTACGGCCGCCTGCGGACGTACGGCGAGGTGGCGCGCGCGCTGCGCAAGCCGACCGCCACGCGCGCGGTGGGCCAGGCGGCCGGCCGCAACCCGCTGCCGATCCTGGTGCCCTGCCACCGCGTCGTCGGGCGCGGCGGCTCGCTGGTGGGCTTCGCCGGCGGCATCGACACCAAGGCCCGCCTGCTGCGGCTGGAAGGCCACACCCTGGGCGACTCACCCCGCCTCGAGGAGCCGCGACTGTTTTGACCTTCCTGGATTGGCTGATCCTCCTGGTGATGTACGGCGTCATCATGGGCTCGATGCTGTTCACGCGGCAGCACATGCGCGGCGTGGCCGACTACCTCGCCGCCGGCCGCAGCGCCGGGCGCTACCTGTTGACCGTGTCGGCGGGCATCGCCGCCGTCGGCGCCATCACCATCGTCGCCAACCTGGAGATGGGCTACGAGGCCGGCTTCGCCATGGGCTGGTGGGGCCTGAGCATGTCGCTGTTCATGACCATCGTGACGGTGAC
>CAINDZ010000220.1 GCA_903847545.1 uncultured bacterium
GAGCCCAGCTGGGCCAGGCATTCGGGGCGGCGGTCGAGCGCCGAGAGCGCGTAGGCGCGCCAGAAGCTCACCCGCGCATCGGCCGCCATTTCGGGCGTGGCGGTGCGGTCCACGAGCCAGCCCAGGCTGGCGGTGTCCCTGCGATTGAGCAGCCAGCGGAAGGCGAGCACGACCTCGGCCTCGCGGCCGACCAGGTCGGTCGCCTGCAGCGTCGTCGCGACGGCCAGGCCGGCTGCGACCGTGTCGCGGGCACAGATCGCGGCGGCCAGCTTCTCGCGGCCGGTCTCGCGCCGGAAGTCGCCGCCGACGTCGCGCGCCGCGGCGTGCGCGTACCACTCGAGGGCCTTGTCGTATTCGCTGAGGTTCAGGTAGTTGCGGGCGTTGGCCAGGGCCAGCAGCGGCGAGCCCGCGCGGTTCTCCGGCGTGGCCTCGTCGTGCGCCTCGCCGTGCCCGGTCGCGGATTCCGGGGCGTGGCCGGTCGCCGCGGCCTGCGCGTGCCCGGCGCCGTGCCCCTGCGGCTCGGCAGTGCCAGCCTTCTCCTCGAGCTGGCTGACGGCCTTGGCGATCGCCAGGTGGCGATAGGGCTGGGCCCCGGCGCCCGGGACCGGGTTGCTGTCCAGGGGGTACAACAGGCCGGTGCCGCCGGCCTTCTGCCCGCCGGAATTGGCCTCGCCGGCGCCGGCTTCGAGGGCCGCGAGCCACAGGTCCCAGCCGCCGCCGAGCGCGGCACTGTCCACCGGGGCGGCGTAGTGTTCGTCCAGCGGCAGCCCGATCTCGTCGAATCCCGTCTCGGGCGCGGCATGCCCGGACGGCGTCGCTTCGTCGGCCGGCTCGGCATGGGCAGCCTTCGCGGCCGGAGCCGGCGTCGCGGCCGGGGCCGCGCCGTGCGCGGGCGTCGAGGCCGGGGCCTGCGCGACCCACCCCGCGGCCAGCGCCAGCGCCAGCCCGGCAGCCATCCCGATGTTCCGTTGCGCGTGCATGGTTTCCTTTTCCCCCTCGTGGGCACAATCGTCCTGTCCGGGGGCGCCAGCGCAAGCCGCGTGCCCGCTGGTCGGGATGGGGCAAATCGTGCCGCCGGCCGGGAGACGCGTCCCGCCGGCCGCGGCCTCCCGCCATGGAAGTGGCGTTTTTACAGGAAGTTATCTAATCAGGAGGGAAATCTTCCGGACCCGGGCAATCCACGCCGCAGGCCCGGGAGGAAGCTTCCGGCGGCCCCGTGACGGGCCTCCCGGCACGCGGCTGGACAACAGCGGGCGGGGGCTGGACAATCGCTTGCCAGCCCCCGCCCGCGTGCTTTCGAAGCCAATTGAGGGCCTACCCCTCGGCTTCCGCGCTCTTGAGGTCGCCATCGTCGACCTCGCCATACTGCCGCAATTTCTCGCGCAGGGTCTGCCGGCTGATGCCCAGGATCCGGGCCGCCTTCGACTTGTTGTTGTCGGTCATCTCGAGGGTGTACAGGATCTGGGCCCGCTCGACATCGGCCAGCGGCTGCAGCCCGGCCATCCCGGCACCGCCGGCCCGCGCCGACGACCGCGGGTTGCGCCCGTCCAGCACGTGCGGCGGGAAGTGCGACTCGGCCAGCCGGTCGGGCTCCTCGAGGATCATGATCCGCTTCAGCACGTTCTTCAGCTCGCGGACGTTGCCGGGCCACGGGTAACGCTGCAGGGTCTCGAGCAGCGCCGCGTCCACGGGCTCGACCTTCAGGCCCAGCTGCTGGTTGAACTCGCGCAGGAAGCCGTTGATGAGGATCTCCAGGTCCTGGGGCCGCTCGCGCAGCGGCGGCACGTCGATCTCGACCACCTGCAGCCGGTAGTACAGGTCGTTGCGGAACGTGCCCGCCTCGATGGCCTCGCTGAGCCGCCGGTTGGTCGCCGCGACGATGCGCGCGCGCACCTCGTAGTCGTCCTTGCCGCCGACCCGCCGGCAGCGCCGGTTCTCGAGCACGCGCAGCAGGCGGCTCTGCAGCAGGATGCCCATCTCGCCGATCTCGTCCAGGAAGATGGTGCCGGCTCCGGCCAGCTCGAACAGGCCCTCCTTCGCCGTCTTGGCGTCGGTGAACGCGCCCTTGGCGTGGCCGAAGAGCTCGCTCTCGAGCAGCGTCTCGGGCACGGCCGCGCAGTTGATCTCCATGAAGCGCTCGGTGCGCGCCGAGGTGACCTCGTGGATGGCGCGCGCGACGATCTCCTTGCCCGACCCGGACTCGCCGCCGATCAGGATGGACGTGTCGTTGCCGCTGCGGCTGTGGCCGATCTTCTCGAGCACGCGCGCGACCTTCTCCAGCCCCGGGCACGAGCGGATCATGCGCAGGTACTGGCCCTCGAGGTTCGCCGCGGCCGCGGGCGCCGCCGGCGCGGACGGGCTCTCGACGACGTCGACCATGCCCAGGGGCTCGGCCGTGGCGCGCAGCGCGGCCCGCACCTGCTTGCGCAGCACGGTCAGCTTGAACGGCTTGGGGATGAAGTCGTAGGCGCCCAGGCGCATGGCGCTGACGGCCGTGTCGACGTCGCCGTACGCGGTCATCATGATCACCGGCGTCTGCTTGCCCTGGTTGCGCATGGCCTGCAGGATCTCCAGGCCGCTGACGCCGGGCAGCTTCAGGTCGGTCACCACCAGGTCGTAGGCGGTGGCGTGGCAGCGGGCCAGCGCCTCCTCGCCCGACTCGGCGGCGTCGGTCTCGTATCCGTCGGCCGCGAGGGCCTCCAGCAGCGAGGCACGGATGGTCGCCTCGTCGTCAACGATCAGGACCCTGGGGTTCATGAGGCCTCCTCTTGCTTCTGGCGCAGCGCGACGGACGGGTCCGCCGGCAGGATCACACGGAAAACGGTCAGGTTGTCGCGGCGCTCGGCGCGGATCTCGCCGCCGTGCGCGCCGACCACCTTCTGGCACAGCGACAGGCCCAGCCCGGTGCCCGAGCTCTTCGTCGTGAAGAACGGCTGGAACAGGCGCGACGTGTCGCCGTCCCGGAAGCCCGGCCCGTCGTCGCGCACCTCGAGGCTGACGCCGGCGCCCCAGCGATGCCCGCC
>CAINDZ010000221.1 GCA_903847545.1 uncultured bacterium
CCGCCCGCCCCGCGCCGCAGCCCCTGCCCCCGGCGGTCGAGGCCGCCGCCCCCGCGCGCTTCGACGGCGTGCCGGTCGACCTGACCACCGTGCGCACCGGCGATGCCGTGGCGCCGGCCGCCCCGTCGGTGCGCCGCCTGGCGCGCGACCTGGGCGTGGACATCTACCAGGTGCAGGGCACCGGCCCGGCCGGCCGCATCAGCGAGGACGACGTGCGCGCCTTCGTGCGCGCCGCGATGCAGCGCCTGACCGGCGGTGGCGCCGGCGTGGCCGGCGGCGAGTTCCCCGGCCTGCACGCGCAGCGCCCCCTGCCCGACTTCACGCGCTGGGGCCCGGTGCATGTCGAACCGCTGTCTCGCGTGCGCGAGATCACGGCCGACGCCATGGGCTATGCGTGGTCGACCATCCCGATGGTCACGCAGTATGATCGCGCCGACATCACCCGGCTCGAGGCCTGGCGCAAGCGGTACAACGACACCGCGCCCGCCGGCGGCAAGCTGACGATGACGACGCTGCTGGTGAAGGTGTGCGCGGCGGCGCTGAAGGCGTTCCCGCGCTTCAACAGCAGCCTCGACCTGGCGCACAAGGAACTGGTCCTGAAGGACTACGTGCACGTCGGGGTGGCGGTCGACACGCCCAACGGCCTGCTGGTGCCGGTGCTGCGCGACGCCGACCGCAAGGGCCTCGAGACGCTGGCCCTGGAGCTGAACGACGCGGCCCAGCGCACGCGCGACCGCAAGATCAGCCCGGCCGAGATGGAAGGCGGCACGTTCACCATCAGCAACCTCGGCGGCATCGGCGGCACGGCGTTCACGCCCATCGTCTACGCGCCGCAGGTGGCCATCCTGGGCGTGTCGAAGTCGTCGACCGAGCCGGTGTGGAACGGCGGCCAGTTCACGCCGCGCCTGCTGATGCCGCTGTCGCTGACCTACGACCACCGCGTGATCGACGGCGCCGACGGCGCCCGCTTCCTGCGCTGGATCTGCGAAGCGGTCGAAGAGCCCCTGAACCTCGTGCTGAAGGGATGATCCCGTGAGCGACGCCATTCCCGCCTCCGCCCAGCTCGTCGTCGTCGGCGCCGGCCCCGGCGGCTACCACGCCGCGTTCAAGGCCGCCGAACTTGGCCTGCAGGTGACGCTCATCGACCCCGCCGTCAACCCCGGCGGCGTCTGCCTGTACCGCGGCTGCATCCCGTCGAAGGCGCTGCTGCACGTGGCCAAGCTGGTCGACGAGACGCACGAGAGCGCCGCCATCGGCGTGAAGTTCGCCGCGCCCGAGATCGACATCGACCGCGTGCGCGCCTGGAAGGACGAGGTCATCGGCAAGCTGACCGGCGGCCTGGGCCAGAAGGTCGTGCAGAAGAAGCTGACCTACGTGCGCGGCACGGCGAAGCTGAAGGACGCCCACACGCTGGTCGTCACCGCCCACGACGGAACCACGGGCGAAATGACCTTCGAGAAGGCCATCCTCGCCGCGGGCTCGCGCCCGATCATGCTGCCGGGCGTCACGAAGAGCGACCGCATCATCAACTCGACCGGCGCCCTGGAGCTGAAGGACGTGCCCGCGAAGCTGCTGGTGGTCGGCGGCGGCTACATCGGGCTGGAACTGGGCTCGGTGTACGCGTCGCTGGGCAGCGCGGTGTCGGTGGTCGAGATGACCAACGGCCTCTTGCCCGGCTGCGACCGCGACCTGGTCTCGGTGCTGAAGCGCCGCCTGGACGCGAAGTTCGCGGCCATCCGCCTCGAGACGAAGGTGGCGAAGCTGGAAGAGACTGCCGGCGGCGTCAACGTCACCTTCGAGTCGAACAAGGGCGAGCAGACGGTCGAGACGTTCGACAAGGTGCTCATCTCGATCGGCCGCCGCCCCAACACCGAGGACCTGGGTCTGGAGAACACGAAGATCACGCGCGATGCGCGCGGCTTCGTCGTCGTCGACGGCCAGCGCCGCACGGCCGAGGAGAACATCTTCGCCATCGGCGACATCGCCGGCGAGCCCATGCTGGCCCACAAGGCCTACGCCGAGGCCGAGGTGGCCGCCGAGTCGGCCGCCGGTCGCAAGGCCGTCTACGACCCGCGCGCCATCCCCGCCGTTGTCTTCACCGACCCGGAGATCGCGTGGTGCGGCCTGACCGAGACTCAAGCGCGCAACGAGGGCATCAAGGTCAAGACCGCGAAGCTGCCCTGGCGCGGCAACGGTCGCACGCTGACGCTCGGGCGCGAGGACGGCATCACGAAGCTGATCGTCGATCCCGAGACCGACCGCGTGCTGGGCATGGCAGTGGCGGGCCCGGGCGCCGGCGAGCTGATCGCCGAGGGCGTGCTGGCGATGGAGATGGCGGCGGTGAGCGAGGACTTGCGGCGGACGATCCATCCGCATCCGACGCTGTCGGAGACGGTGTATGATGCGGCGCAGGGGTTGTTCAAGGCGTAGGGCGGGATCGAAAGCTGCGTTGAAGAAATTGCGCCGGCGCAAGTCAGGGGGACTTGCGCCGGCGCTTCCTTGTTCCGACGCGAATTCACTTGCGCCGGCACAACTCAAACCCTCCCGATGGCGAGTGCCTTGGCCAGCAGCCCCGCAAGCATCGACCAGACGAAGTTGAGCAGGGTCCCGCCGAGGTAGTATGACGGATTCTTCCTGATCGCCTCCATCCGCGCGATCGACTTAGCGGCCAGTACCATCCCCAACCCGTCGAAGCTGCCGATGCAAACCAGCGTGAAGATGATGATGTTTTCGCACTTGCCGATGATGCGACCGACACCCGCAGCATCGGTCGGACTCTCGCCTGCCTCGGCGGGCCCGTGGCGAACGTATCGTCTGACGTACCAACGAAGCAGCCATTCGCTGCCGAGCATGGCGAGGACCAGGCATAGCATGACGGCGACCGCCTGCGCGCGCCATCCATCGAGAAGCGGGAACAGCGCTGAGAGCGGTCGTTCCGGATTCACAGTCGCGACCGCCCGGGCATGACCTATTCTCCCAGCACCCCCTCGTCGGGGATCAATCGACCCGCAATGATCGCGTTCGCAGCACCCTCGATATCACGCAGGTCCCGGTACCGCGCCCGGGTCAGGGTGCGCGATACCGCCTGCTGGGTCACACCCAGCATCTCCGCTACGCGCGCCTGATGACCAACGTTCCGCATGAGCGGCACCTGGCGCGCCGCGGCGGGCGTCCACCCTTCGACCAGTGCACCGTGCGCCTGGGCCAGGGCCTCGAGCGCGGCCAGCAGGACCGGATCCGCAGACGGGTCCCGAATGACGAGCGGTCGACGCGTGGCACGCGCGGCGACCAAGGCCTCGGCGGCCAGGTGAAATGCCGGGCCGTCCAGGCGCGACGCCAACCCGGTCTCCAGACCCACGTCCACGACCCCGATGCCGACCCCGATGCGAAAGCGCAGCGGCCACAACGCCTCGTTGAGGGCCACACTGAAATCGAACAATGGCAAGAGTGAGTCCAGGGCGGCGGAGAACTCGTCCAGGCCCCGGGTGAGCATCGGTGGGGCCAGCCAGCGGGAGTGATAGGGTTGGGAGGCCGCAGCCATGGCGTGTTCGATCTTTGACGCCAGGTCTTTGCGATTCTTGAGGTTGCGGGATCCGATCAGGTCGCCGGAAACGGCGACCAAACGATGGGAAACGGGGAGAATGGCGCCCAATACAACCGCTCCTGATTGTATCTGTCTATACAATCTTATTGAGTTGTACTATGACTTGCGCCGGCGCAAGTGTCAAGCTCGGTCTCTCCTTCGGGTCGCCTGCGTCAACGGCTGGGATTCGACTCACCGCACCAGCACGACCTTTCGCGAATCCACCCCCGCGTCCGTCCGCAGACTCACCAGATAGACCCCCGAAGCCGCCTCGCGCCCCATGTCGTCGCGCCCGTTCCAAGTCAGCGCGTGCGGCCCGGCGCCGAACGTGGCGTCGGCCAGCACCGCCACCTGCCGCCCGGCCGCGTCATGCACTGCGACCACGACGCGCCCCGACGCGGCCAGCGTGAACGCGACGCGCGTGTTCGGGTTGAACGGGTTCGGCGCGCAGCCGGTAAGGCGCGTGGCCGGCGTGACGGCGACGGGCGCATACGTGGTCGTGGCGATCGCCCGCCACGCGCCGCGGTCGTCGCGGCGCTCGAGGACGTAGGTCACCGCATCCGCCGGGCCCGCGGCCGAGAGGTCCCGGGCCTCGAACACGCCGTCACCCGTCGCGGCGCCGGGCAGCACGCGATCGCCGCCCGTCGAGCGCACCACGACCCGAAACTGCTCCGATGCCGCGGCGCCCGGGACGACCCAGCGCAAACGCACGCCCTCGCCGTCGCGCGCGGCCATGAACGAGGCGACCTCGACCGGAACGGTGGTGTCGCAGCGCCGCGGCGCGATGGCCAGGCGGCCGTTGTCGTACCCGACGATGACGTGGTCGCCCGAGACCGCGGCGCAACTGCCGTGCAGGTAGTCGGTGCCGGTGTACTGGATGGAGCCGGCCATCGTCGGGTGCACGGGGTCGCCCAGGTCGAAGATCTCCGCGCCCGCGTCGCCCACCGCATAGGCGGTGGCGCCGTCCAGGCACAGGGCCAGGGTGCCGAACAGCACCTTGTTCAGCACATCGTACCCGGTCCCGTTGTCGGTGAGGATCCTGAACGACCCGGGATGGCTGGAATAGATGAGGCCGTCGCGGGCGGCCAGCTCGAGCTCGAAGCCGGCCCACGGCGAAGCCGCCACCCAGCGACTGGTTGGCGCGGCCGGATCGGAGACGTCGAGGGACTGCAGGGCCTCGTCCGCGCCCAGGATGACGGTGTTGCCGTCGACGGCCAGGCTGTACGCGGGTATCGCGGCCGATGTCGCGCTCACCAGTTGCGGCAGCCCGGCGGACCGCGCATCGACGACCCACAGCGGCCCGCCGAATCCGGTCGCGAACACGAGGCCGTCCCGGGTCTCGAGGTCGACCGCCTCCGCCACGCCGGCCACCGCGCCCAGCGCCACCGGCGCCCGCGGGTCGGTGATGTCGAACGCGAACAGACCGCCCTCGGCGCACGCAACCACGGCGCGCGATCCCGCGGCGACGACGCGGAGCGGCATCCCCGGCAACGGCCGTGTCGCGACGACGCTCGCGGCATCCGGGTTCCCGTGGTCGAGAACCTGCAGTTCCTCGCCCACGACCAGCAGGCACACGTCGGGATCGGCGGTCGCGCAGGCGTCGACGACGGCGGCTCCGGCGTCGACCCAGGCGATATCGCTGTAGGTGCGCGCCGGCTCGATGTCGACGATGGGAAGCTGCGCCCACGACACGCTCCCGAGATAGGCGAGCGCGCCGCTGATGGCGATGTCCTCGACGTCGCCCACCATCAATGGCGCTCCCAGCGCCACGGGGGCCGCCGGGTCCGTGATGTCGATCGCGAACAGCTGGCCCTCCTCGCCGCCCACGAGCGCCAGCCCGCCGTCAACGGCGACCGCCTGGCAGCGGGTGATTCCCGACGACCAGGTGCCGACCACCGCCGGCGCCGCGTCATCGGTGACGTCCGCGATCACGAGGTCGCCGCTGTAGCAGGCGAAGTAGCCCATGCCGCCCACGACCTGGAAGTCGGCCGCCGCGAAGCCGATCGCCTCGGGATCCCACGAGCCGACGAGGGTCGGTGCGTCGGGGTTCGCGATGTCGATGACGTTGATCGCCATCCACGCGCTATACAGGCGGTCACCCGCGAAGCAGGTCACCATCCCGCCCAGGCCGTCCACGGTGGTGACGACGCGCGGCGCCGCGGGATCGCTGATGTCGATCACGTCGAGCGGGCCCACGGGCTGCTCTTCCGAATGGCGCGACACATAGGCGCGCGAGCCGCGCACGGCAACGCCCACGACCTGCGAGGGCAGCGGCAGGAACGCCGCCTTGCTCGGGGCGGACGGGTCCGTCACGTCGAAGACCGTCAACCCGTCGGCATCACCGAGGTAGACGTGCCCGGCGGCATAGCCGAACTCGGTCGCTGGGTAGTGCAGCCCCATGCGTCCCGGCAGCAGCTGCGGGTTCCTCGGGTCGCTGATGTCGACGACGCACGCCTGGCTGTTGATATCGTTGAAGTACAGGTGGTCCCCGTCGACGATGACGCGCATGGGCTGCTTATTCTCCCAGCCCAGGCTCAGGTTGCCGATGCGGTGCATGTACGCGTCGTAGTCGACGCAGGTCGGCATCGCGGCGACAGCCGCCGTCGCGAACAGGAACGGCAGGAGCGCGATGACAACCAGCGTGGCGATCCGCGTGCGCATGGATGTGGCCTCCGGGATACGGAGATGGTTCGTCGAACCGGCATCAATGGACGGTTCGCGACTTTATTCATCGGAAACGGGGTTGAGCTTAGTGCGCGCAGGGGGGGGGTCAATCAGATTATGAATCAGGACGATCAATCCCTTGGATCAAGGCCAGCCGCCACCTTCGCGCTGGAGCCGGCGACTTGCGCCGGCGCAACCAAGCATCCTCACGAACACGCCCCCCACCCCCGCACAAGAACGCCCTGCCTCACATACGTGTCCCCACCCCCATGCACAAGCATCCCCGAAGGCCCGCCGCTGAGCTTCGCGTACCGGTCGAGTTCGCGGAACCAGTCGGTGGCGACGGTCTGGCCGGACTTGATCTCGATCGGCAACAACTTCGCGCCCAGGTCGACCAGCACGTCGACCTCGTGCCCCCCGGTCTCGCACCAGAAGTACAGCGGTGCCCTCTGCCCGTGGTGGATGTAGACCTTGCGCAGCTCGTTCACGACGAAGTTCTCGAAGATCGCGCCGCGCAGCGGGTGGTTCCGCGGGTCGGCTCAGTTGCCAATCGGGTTCCAAATACCCAATTAGCAAAATAGACGATATCTAATTGCGTCACATATCGTTACGCCATGCAAAGAATGTGGCATGCACTCAGAATCTCCCTTCCAGCAACCCGACTCCGGCCCCCGGCTGCACCGGACCGACAGGTCTGCGCCGACGGCGCGGAGCCCCTCCCACCAGACGACCAAGTTGCGCCGGCGCAAGTCCCAACCTAACGCTTCGGCCCGCCACGCCCCCGCGGCGCCTTCGCGGATCGGCCCCCGGCAGGCTTCCGCCCACCGCCGCCGCTGCCGCCGCCGCCGCCGGACCCGCCCCCGCGCGCCCCCGCCTTCCTCGCCCGCCGCTCCTCCATCGCCCGCTTCTTCCTGACGACCGACGACGGCGCATCATCCGGCCCCTGCTGCCGCGAAGGCCGGCGGTCGGCGCGGTCCGGCTTGCGGGCCAGCGCGCGGTCGCGCGAGGCGCGCTTCTCCTCGGCGCTGCGGGTGCGGGCGCCGGCGCGTCCTCCCTCGCGCTCATCACGGCGGTCATCGCGGCGCTCATCACGGCGGTCATCCCGCCGCTCGTCCTTCCGCCCTTCCGCGCGCCCCGCCGCCCGGTCGCGCGCGGCCTGCTTGCGCAGCACGGCGGCCTTCTCGTTCTCCGTGAGCTTGTTCTTCGCGTTGGCGCGGCCCTTCGCCGACAGTCGCGCGCGGCCGGGCTTGCGGCCGATGCGCACCTTCTCGGTGGCGGCCGGCGCCTTGCCGCCGCCGCCGGTCGCCGGGCCCTTGCCGCCGCCGGTCGCACCCTGCGCACCCCGGTTGCCGTCCTTCACCTTGTCTGCCGCCACGACTTTCCCCTTCGCCGCCGGCACCAGGCACCCGGGCCCGCCGCCGATCAGGTCCTCGCGTCCCATCCGGTGCAATGCCTCGCGCAGCACCGGCCAGTTGGCCGGGTCGTGCCAGCGCAGGAACGCCTTGTGCAGTTCGCGCTGCTTGTGGCGCCGCGCGACCACGACCTCGTCGCCGCCCGGGCGCGGCAGGCGCGTCACCTTGCGCAACGGGTTGCGGCCCGAGTGGTACATCGCCGTCGCCGTGGCCATGGGCGAGGGCAGGAAGGTCTGCACCTGGTCGGGCTTGAAGTCGTTCTTCTTCAGCCACAGCGCCAGGTTCAGCATGTCCTCGTCGGTGGTGCCGGGGTGCGCGGCGATGAAGTACGGGATAAGGTACTGCTTCTTGCCCGCCTGCTGCGAGAACTTGTCGAACAGCGCGCGGAACTTCTCGTAGCTGCCGATGCCCGGCTTCATCATCAGGTCGAGCGGACCGTCCTCGGTGTGCTCGGGGGCGATCTTCAGGTAGCCGCCCGTGTGGTGCTGCGCCAGCTCCTTCACGTACGCCGGCGAGGTGGCCGCCAGGTCGTAGCGCACGCCCGAGCCGATCAG
>CAINDZ010000222.1 GCA_903847545.1 uncultured bacterium
GCGGTCATCGGCTGGGACACGCGCTTCCGCGTCACCGAGTGGAACCAGGCCGCGCGGCGCATCTTCGGCTGGGAAAAGCACGAGGCGCTGGGCCGCCACGCCCGGTTCATCGTCCCTGAGGAGGCGCGCGAGCACGTCGACGCCGTCTGGGGCGAGTTGCTGCACTCCTCCGGCGGGCGCCGCTCGACCAACGACAACCTGCGCAACGACGGCCGCCGCATCCGCTGCGAGTGGTACAACGTGCCCCTGTTCGACGACGCCGGCCGCGTCTCCGGCGTGCTGTCCCTGATCGAGGACGTGACCGAGAAGCAGCAGTTGCAGCAGGACCGCGAGATCCTGACGCGCGCCATCGACCAGTCCGACGACGCCTTCGTGATGACCGACCGCGAGGGCACCATCCTCTACGTCAACCAGGCCTTCGAGAAGATGACGGGCTACGCCCTGCGCGACGTGATCGGTCGCAATCCGCGCCTGATGCAGAGCGGCCTGCACGACCAGGAATTCTATGCCGGGATGTGGGGCACGATCATGGCGGGCCGCACCTGGCGCGGCGACCTGGTCAACCGCCGCAAGGACGGGCGGCTGTACACCGAGAACATGACCATCACCGCGGTCTTCGGCGCTGACGGCACCGTCACCAACTTCGTGGCGGCCAAGCGCGACGTGACGCAGCTGCGGGAGCTCGACGAGCGCTCGCGGCAGAGCCAGAAGATGGAGGCCATCGGCCGGCTGGCCGGCGGCATCGCCCACGACTTCAACAACATGCTCAACGTGATCATCGGCTACGCCGAGATGGCGGCCGAGTCGCTGCCCGAGACACACCCCGTGGCGGCGGACATCCGCGAGATCGAGCGGGCGGCGCAGCGCTCGGCCGACCTGACGCGGCAGCTGCTGACCTTCTCGCGCAAGCAGGTCATCGAGCCGCGGCCGGTGTGCATCAACGACAGCGTGGCCGAGCTGGCCAAGACGCTGGGGCGGCTGATCGGCGAGCACATCGCCCTGGAGTTCCACCCGCAGCCCGACCTGTGGCGCGTCCTGATCGACCCCGCGCAGGTGGACCAGATCCTGGCCAACCTGGCGGCCAACGCGCGCGACGCGATGCCGCGTGGCGGGCACCTGGTCGTCGGGACCGCCAACTGCGAGGCCGACGCGGCCTTCTGCGAGAACCACCTCGGCCTCGAGCCCGGCGAGTACGTGATGCTGACGGTGACCGACGACGGCGTGGGCATGGACCCGGCCGCGGTGCGCCACGCCTTCGAGCCGTTCTACACCACCAAGTCCGCCGGCAAGGGCACGGGCCTGGGCCTGGCGACGGTCAAGGGCATCGTCGACCAGAACGGCGGGTACATCGAGCTGGCCAGCGAGCTGGGCAAGGGCACCGAGTTCCGCATCCTGCTGCCGCGGACGCTGGTCGCGCCGGTGACCGGCGCGCCCACCGAGGCGCCGGCGACGGTCGAGGGCGGCGGCACGGTGCTGCTGGTCGAGGACGACGAGCGCCTGCGCGAGCTGACGGCGGCGATGCTGGCCAAGCTGGGGTTCACCGTGATCGCGGCGGGCACGCCGCTGGCGGCGCTGCAGGTGTTCCAGAAGAAC
>CAINDZ010000223.1 GCA_903847545.1 uncultured bacterium
CTCGCCGCCCCAACCCTACCGCAGCGCGTCGATCACCGCGTTGAACGTCGCGCTCGGACGCATCGCCGCGTAGGCCTTCTCGTCGCAGGGGTGGTAGTAGCCGCCGATGTCGACGGGCTTGCCCTGCGCCGCGAGCAGCTCGCCGGCGATCTTCGGCTCGCTGTCGGTCAGCGCCTTCGCCACGGGCGCGAAGCGGGCCTTCAGCTCGGCGTCCTTGTCCTGGGCGGCCAGGGCCTGGGCCCAGTACATCGCCAGGTAGAACGTGCTGCCGCGGTTGTCGATCTCGTTCACCTTGCGGCTGGGGTACCGCGCGCCCTCGAGGTACGAGCCGATGGCGGTGTCCAGCGTCTCGGCCAGCAGCGCGGCGCGGGCGTTGCCGGCCGCGGCGATCTGCTCGAAGGACGGGACCAGCGCGCAGTACTCGCCCAGCGAATCCCAGCGCAGGTGGCCCTCGTTCAGGAACTGCTGCACGTGCTTCGGGGCCGAGCCGCCGGCGCCCGTCTCGTACAGGCCGCCGCCGTTCAGCAGCGGCACGATCGACAGCATGCGGGCGCTGGTGCCCAGCTCGAGGATCGGGAACAGGTCGGTCAGGTAGTCACGAAGGACGTTGCCGGTGACCGAGATCGTGTTCTCGCCGCGGCGCGTGCGGGGCAGCGTGAAGGCCATCGCGTCGGTCGGCTTCATGATCTGCAGGTCCAGGCCGCTCGTGTCGTGGCCCGGCAGGTACGCCTTCACCTTGGCGATGATCTGCGCGTCGTGGCCGCGGGCGGCGTCCAGCCAGAAGATGGCGGGCGTGCCGGCGGCGCGGGCGCGCGTGACGGCCAGCTTCACCCAGTCGCGGATGGCGGCGTCCTTGGTCTGGCACATGCGGAAGATGTCGCCCGGCTCGACGGCCTGCTCCAGCAGCACCTTGCCGTCCTTGTCGACGACGCGGATCGTGCCGTTGCCCTCGGCGATGAACGTCTTGTCGTGCGAGCCGTACTCCTCGGCCTTCTGGGCCATCAGGCCGACGTTGGCCACGGCGCCCATCGTCGCGGGGTTGAACTGGCCGTTCTTCTGGCAGTCCTCGATGATGGCCTGGTAGATGGTGGCGTAGCAGCGGTCGGGCACCATGGCGACGGTGTCCTGCAACTGGTCGTCCCAGTTCCACATCTTGCCGCCGTCGCGCACGACGTTCGGCATCGAGGCGTCGACGATGACGTCGTTGGGCACGTGCAGGTTGGTGATGCCCTTGCGCGAGTCGACCATGGCGATGGCCGGGCGCGTGGCGTACACGGCCTGGATGTCGGCCTCGATCTCGGCCTTCTTGGCGGCGGGCAGGCGGTCCAGCTTCTCGAGCACGCCGGCCAGGCCGTTGTTCACGTTGGCGCCGATCTCCTTGAGCGTGCCCGCGTGCTTGTCCAGCGCGGCGGCGTAGAACACCGACACGGCGTGGCCGAACATCACGGGGTCCGAGATCTTCATCATCGTGGCCTTCAGGTGCAGCGACAGCAGCGTGCCGTCGCGCTTGGCCTCGTCGATGGTCCTGGCGAAGAAGGCGCGCAGGGCGGCCACGTTCATGCACGAGGCGTCGATGACCTCGCCCTCGAGCAGGGCCAGGCCCTCCTTCAGCACCTTCTTCGTGCCGTCGGCGGCCACGTACTCGATGTTGATGGACGTCGCCGCCGGCATCGTCATCGACTTCTCGCTGCCGTAGAAGTCCTTCTCCGTCATGTGGGCGACGCGCGCCTTCGAGCCCTCGGCCGGCCAGTCCTTCATCATCCGGTGCGGGTTCTTCTGCGCGAACTTCTTGACCGAGGCGGCGGCGCGGCGGTCCGAGTTGCCCTCGCGCAGCACCGGGTTCACGGCCGAGCCCAGCACCTTCGCGAAGCGGGCCTGCAGCGCCTTGTCGGCGTCGGTCTTCGCCTCTTCGGGATAGCTCGGGATGTCGTAGCCGTGCTCCTGCAGCTCCTTGATGGCGGCCTGCAGCTGCGGGATCGAGGCCGAGATGTTCGGCAGCTTGATGATGTTCGCGGCCGGCGTCTTGGCCAGCTCGCCCATGGCGGCCAGCGCGTCGGGCAGCTTCTGCGCCTCGGTCAGCTTCTCGGGGAAGTTGGCGATGATGCGGCCGGCCAGGGAGATGTCCGACGCATCGACGTCGATGCCGGTGCCCTTGGTGTAGGCCTGGACGATGGGCAGCAGGGCGTAGGTCGCCAGCGCGGGCGCCTCATCGATCTTGGTCCAGACGATCTTGTGGTTGGCCATGGGCATCCTCGGCTTCGGGCTGGGGGTTGGACTGGCGGGTGAACCCGGATTCTCAACGAAAATCGTCCGGCGCCCGGGCGGAGTCAAGCGGCCCCTGCCGCCTGCCCGCCCCGGGCGCCGGACAACGTGCTAATTACTGGCCGTGGCACTCGTTGCAGTTGGTCGTCTTCCACTCGTCGCCGATATCCTCGGGGTGGACGTACTCGACGCTCTGCAGCGACACGACCTCCTCGCCGGTCTTGCGGACCTGCGAGACGATGGTGTGGCACAGGTCACAGTTGCGGGGCAGCACCTCGCCGTCGTCGGTCTGGTGCTTGCCGTCGTGGCAGCGGAAGCAGCCCGGCGTGGTCAGATGGCCGATGTGGTCGGGGAACCCGCGCCAGCTGACGCCCATCTCGGGGAAAATGTTCGTCTTGAACAGCGCCTGCGCCCGCACGATGGCCAGGTCGATGTCCGCGACGCGGCTCGTCGCCACCTCGGGATACTGCTCGTCGTAGAACTTGTGCGTGCCGGCCTCGATGGCCGCCAGCGCCTCGTCCTCGGTCTTGTACTCGGCCTCCATCAGGCCGACGAGCAGGTTCTTCACGCCGGGCAGGTCCTGCGCGATGAGCCCGTTGGCGATGTCGCGGTTGACCAGGCGCGAAGGCGGCAGGTAGTGGTGCGTCGGCCGGTTGTGGCAGTCGATGCAGTCCATCAGCCGCTGTTCCTTGGCCCCGGCCTCGGCATCGGTCATCGCAGTCTCGGTGCTGCGGTAGACCTTCACCCGGCCGTCCTTGCCCGTGAACTTCACCCAGGGAATCTCCAGCCGGCGCTCGTCCCCGGCCACGTAGTTGATCGTGTTGACCGTGTGCCAGTGGATGCCGTGCGCGGGCTCGCCGGCGGCGCCGCCGCTGCCGATCTTCATCAGCAGCTTCAGGCTCCAGTGCGTGTTGCCTTCCTCGCGGCCGTAGTAGTCGAACGACTTCATCTTCTGGCCGGTGAAGTGCTCCGGCCAGTGGCA
>CAINDZ010000224.1 GCA_903847545.1 uncultured bacterium
CGCCTTGCCGGGGCCCTGGCTGCCGGGCGCCGCGGCCATCACCACGGTCAGCGCCTCGGGCACCGTCATCGTCGCCTTGAACGTGAAGCGGGCCAGCGGCGAGTCCTGGCAGGGCAGCACGCTGCGCGCGTGGATGGCCTGGCACTGGCTGAACAGGTACGGATGCTTGCCGCCGTCGGTCTGCGCCGGCTCGAGCCACTGCAGGGCGCTGGCCTCGGGGCTCGTCGCATAGGAGACCGTCACGGCCGTCGTGCCGGCGGGCAGCTGCAGGCGCAGGCGCGCCCCGAGGACCGCATCGACAGCGGCCAGCTCGAACGGCACCGCGGCGCCGTCCTGCGTCACCGCGCCGGTGACCGTCAGCGTGCGCGTGTCCAGGTCGAGGGGCCCGGCCGCCGGGGCCTCCAGCTTCAGGCAGGCGGCGCCCACCAGGCGGCGGGTCGCGAAGTCCACGGCCACATCCAGGTCGACGTGCGTGACACGGCCCTGGTCCAGGTCGGTGTAGGAATGAGGATCGCGGCAGCTCACGGGCGGCACCTTTCGCCAGGCGGTTCCGAGCGGTTCCCGGGTGACGGGTTCAACCGGCCCATTGTCGCCCGGCGCGGCCCCCGCCGCAAGGGCCCGGGGGCCGCTTGGAGCCACCGTCGCGCCCCGGGCCTGCCGCACACCGGGAACTTCCCGGCCCGACCCGGGCTTGGCGACCGGTGCAACCGGTGGTATGGTGATGCATTCAGGGCCCGCGGCGCCCCCGCCCGGGGTCGCCGGCAGCCGGAAAGGACGGAGGCGATGCGCGACGGCATGATCTGCGTGGAGACCTACGGGACCGAGCTCGAGGCCGAGATGGCCCTCGGCCAGCTGCAGGCGATGGGGATCTCCGCAGCGATGGGACGGGATGATTCCGGCGGGATGTACCCCCAGCTCGACCAGGTCGTGGGCGTCAGCGTTATGGTCTACGAGGAGGACGCGGCCCAGGCGCGCGCCATTCTCAGCGGCACCGGCGGCGACGGCTCCGGCGCCTGGACCTGCCCCGCCTGCGGCGAGGACGGCGAGCCCGGCTACGACGCCTGCTGGAACTGCGGGCGTGAACGCATGTAGCGCCGGCCGCCGCCGGGCCCTTGGCCCGGCCGCGCTGCTGCTCGCCCTGTGCCTGCTTCCCGAAGGCGCCGCACCCGCGGCGCCTTTCGTCCCTGCCCCCTGCAAGCGGTTCGAGTCCCTGGTCGCCAAGGCCGAACCCGCGCCGCCCCGCACCGACGACCGCGGCATCGATGTCCTGAGCTACGACTTGGAACTGGTGCTGGACCCCGCCCCCGGCCCCGCGTCGGGCGTCGTCGCACTGACCGGGCGCGTGGACATCAGCCTGCGCGCGCTGCGGGGCGGCATCGTGAGCCTGCCGCTGGACCTGGTGCCGCAGCTGGCGTGCGACGGCGTCACGCGCGGCGGGGCGCAGGTGGCCTACGCGCAATCGGGCGAGGAACTGCTGCTGACGCTGGCCACGCCGCTGTCGACGACCGCGCCCGAGACGCTTTCCATCGACTGGCACGGCCGGCCGCCGCGTCACGGCAGCCTCTACGTCGGGATGATGTACCGCCGCGACGACAACGGCACGCCCCTCGACCCGGCCGACGACACGCCGTTCATGTTCACCATCAGCGAGCCCTGGTCGGCCCACGCCTGGTGGCCGTGCAAGGACCACCCGGCCGACAAGGCGCTGGTCTCGCTCGCGGCCACCGTGCCGGCGGACCTGTCCGTGGTCGCGAACGGCTCGCTGGTCGCGGTCACCGACGCGGCGCCGGGCTGGAAGCGCTTCCTGTGGCGCGAGCGCTACCCCCTGCCCACGTACCTGGTGGCCGTTGCCGCCTCGCGGTACGTGACGTGGCGCGAGGACTGCCGCCCCGCCACGGCCCCGCCGGTGCCACTGGACTACCACGTCATCGCCCGCGACCGTGATCGCGCCGAGGTCGACTTCGCGAACACGTGCGCCATGGTGGATGTCCTGACGGGGCTGCTGGGCCCCTACCCGTTCGCCGGCGAGAAGTACGCCCAGGTGGAGGTCGTGTGGGGCGGCGCGATGGAGAACACGACCGCGACCGCCCTCGGCCAGTTCATGTTCACGGGCGACCGGCGCTACGAGCAGGTGGTGGCGCACGAGTTGGCCCACCAGTGGTTCGGCGACAGCCTGACGCCGGTGCGGTGGTCGGACATCTGGCTGAACGAGGGCTTCGCCACGTACGCCGAGGCCCTGTGGCTGGAGGCCTCGCAGGGCCCCGCCGCGCGCGAGGCGTTCATGCGGCAGATCGGTCCCGCGCGCCACGAGGCGCTGTTCGTCGGCGCGGGCACGCTGGCCGACCCCGCGCCGATCCTGCCCAACACGCTGGTCTACGACAAGGGCGCCTGGGTGCTGCACATGCTGCGCGCGGTCATCGGCGACGAGGCCTTCTTCCGGTTCCTGCGCGACTGGACCGGCGACCCGCGGCGCGCGCAGGGCTCGGTCGGGGTCGAGGACATGATCGCGGCGGCCGAGCAGGCGGCCGGCCGGAGCCTCGATGCGTTCTTCGACGGCTGGCTGCGGACCGATGCCGCGCCGGTGCTGAGCCTGGTCCCGTCGCCGCGCCGGGGGCCGGCGCACGGACCCGCCGAGGTGACGCTGCGCCAGCACCAGGGGACGGTCCTGACGGTGCCGGTGCCGTTGCTGGTCTGCCTGCGCGACGGGCGGCGGCTGCCGGTCACCGCCGTGCTCACGCGTCGCGAGGAAACGTTCCGGTGGTCGGTGGCCGGGCAGGCCGATTCCGTGGTGGCCGATCCGGGGCGACCGCTGCTGGGACGCTGGGTGGCTGTCCAGCCGCCTCTGCTCGCGGTCGGCGAGGCCGCACCGAACCCGGCGCCGGCGACCGGCGCAACGTTTATGTTGTACCTGCAGCAACCGGCACAAGTGACCGTGGATGTGCATGATGTGCGCGGCAGGAAGCTGGATTCGGCTGCGCTCGGCACGCTGTCGGCCGCCGGGGCCAACGACGCCGGGACGCCATGGCGCTGGGAGCCGCCACGACAGGTCCCGGACGGCGTGTATTGGCTGGTGTTCCGGGCAGGCGAGGCCCGCGTGGCGCGACGGGTCGTGCTGGTGCGGTAGGCTGCGGCCGCGGCGCGCCGGCCTGTCGGGTTGCGGCTGCGGAACGATGCGCGTAGCGTGGTTGCCATGTCCCGTCACCGACACTGGACCCGGCCCGCGGCCGGTGGACGATGCCTCGCCATGGCCCTGCTGGCCGTCGCGACGCTGCTGCTCGCCCCGTTGGCGGCGGGACTGCACCACCACCATGGCGCGGGCGCCGCGGCCGGCGACGATGCCGGTTGCGCCGCGTGCCTGTGGCAGTCCCACCATGTGGCCGCCCTCGCGGCGGCCCCCGAAGCCACGATCACGCCAACGTCCCCGCTGGCGACCGACGTCTCCCACCTGCGCCTCCCCCAAGCCGAACTGCCGCGCTGCGCGGCCCGCTCGCCGCCCTCCCTCCACGCCTGACGCGCTAAAGACTCCTGTATGATGCGGCCCGGGACTGTCACGGCCGCTGGTCCGCCGCACATCTACCGGTGCCATCATGCAAGCGCCCCGGGATGCGGCTCGCGTGGAGGTTGGATCCCATGCCCTCGAACTTCGCGGGGCCCTGCCGGGCCCGACTGCTGAACATTGTCCCGAGCCTGGACGCACCGACGCTTGCCTTGCTGGCCCTGGCCTGCCTGTCCGCCCCGGCGCTGGCGGGCGCCGGGAACCCGAACCTGTCGCTGATCGGCCAGCCGCGCCTGGTCCTGGTCCACGGCCCGGATGACCCGTCCTCCGGTCGTCCCGCCTGGAGTGTCGGCGAGACCGAGCTGCTGCTCGACGACTACCTGAACCCCTACGTCCGCGGCACGGCCGTCTTCGCCTATGCCGAGGACGAGGGCCTGACCCTGGAGGAAGGGTACGTCGACATCGTCCGCGGGCTGCCCGGCACGCTGAACCTGCGGCTGGGGAAATGGCGCAGCGGGTTCGGCAAGCTGAACCCGCAGCATCCGCACGCCCAGCCGGTCGCCGGGAGGTTCGGCGTCCTTTCGGCGTACCTGCCGGGCGACGAATCGCTCAACGAGACCGGCCTCGAAGCCTCGGTGCGCCTGCCCTCGCCGGGCGACATCGCCATCACCGCCGCGGTGGACTGGCTGCAGGGCGACACCTTCAGGCGTGAGCGCGAGCCGTCGGGGATGGACAACGATCCCCTGCTTGACGCCGAGGACGGCGACCGCGCGGGAGAGCCGCGGCCCGCCGCGCTCGGCCGCCTCAGCGCGTTCGCGCCCGTCGGCGAGCGGTCGGGCCTGGAACTGGGCCTGTCCGCGACCGAGGGCACCAACAACGTCGCCGCCGGCACGCGCACGCGCGTGATCGGCTGCGATGCGAAGGCCAAGCTGTGGCGCAGCGAACGTTCGTACATCGTGCTGCAGGCCGAGGCGCTGAAGCTGACCCGCGAGGATGCGGACTGGGACGGCGCCGGGTACACCCGCGGCGAGGTGTCACCCTGGGGCTGGTACGCCTTCGCGGACTGGAGCCTGGACCCGCGCTGGAACGTGGGCGCCTCGTACGAGCGCTGGCAGCAGGACGCCATCGACCCCGGGTGGAACCGGGCCACTGGCCTGTTCGCCGGGTTCGCCCTGCTGGAGGAGACCACGGCGCTTCGCCTGGACTGGCGCCACGAGCAACCGGCCGCCGGCGAGGCCAATGTCGATTCACCCGCCGTCGACACGGTGACGCTGCGCGTCATCTGGTCGATGGGCCCCCACAAGGCACACCAGTTCTAGGAGGCCGAACATGCTGCAAGTACATGTGCTGCGTCGCGCAGCCACTGCCTGGCTGGTCCTGCTCCTGGGGACCGTGACGGCGACGGGCGCCCTCGCGGGCGACGGCCGCCTGCGTGTGGTCGCCTCGATCAATGACCTCGCCTCGATCGCCGCGGCGGTCGGCGGCGACCGGGTGGAAGTCACCGCCATCGCCCGGCCGGGTTCGGATGTGCACCGCGTCTAGGTGCTGCCGTCCTACATGGTCCGGCTGGCGCGTGCAGACGTCTATCTGAAGGTCGGGCTGTCGCTCGACGCCTGGGCCGACCAGGTCATCGACGGCTCGCGCAACGCCAGGCTCACGGTGGTCGATTGCTCGAGCGGGATCACGCCGCTGGACAAGCCGGTCGGACGCGTGGACGGGCGCGCCGGCGACGTGCATCCCGACGGCAATCCCCACTACTGGCTGGACCCGCGCAACGGCGGGCTGGTGGCCG
>CAINDZ010000225.1 GCA_903847545.1 uncultured bacterium
CGATGGGTGACATGCTGCAGCTGACCGTCATCGCGACGGGCTTTGACGCCGCCTCGACCAGCGAGGAAGTGGCCGCGGCGCAGGCGCGCCTGGCCGCGACGCTGGCCGCGCCGGTCGCCGGGTCCGTGGCCGAGGAGGCTGGCGAAGACGCGGTGGAGGACGAGCTCACCGAGACGGTTGTCACCTGGGTCGACGACGAGGGTATCGAAGACGGCATCGAACAGGGCCTCGCCGAGGATGTCCTCGAAGACGAGTTCGACGAGGCCGCCGCCGCCGAGGCCGCCGAGGCCGCCGCGCAGGCCGCCGCCGAGGAAGAGGCGCGCCGCCGCGAGGAGCAGGAGCTGCTCGAGCTCGAGGCCCAGCTGCGCGCCATCGAGGAAGAAGAGGCCCGCGCCGCCGAGGAGGCGGCCCGCCTGGCCGCCGAGGCCGAGGAAGCGCGCCTGCGCGCCGAGGAAGAGGCCCGTGTGGCCGCCGAGGCCGAAGCGGCCCGCCTGCGCGCCGAGGAAGAGGCCCGCCTGGCCGCCGAGGCCGAGGAGGCCCGCCGCCTGGCGCACGAGCAGGCGCTGCGCGAGGCGCAGGAAGCCCGCGAGCGCGCGGAGCACGAGGCCCGCGTGGCCGCCGAGGCCGCGGCCCTGGCCGAGGCCCGCCGCGTGGCCGCCGAGGAGGAGATCCGCCAGCGCGCCGAGCAGGACGCGCTCGACCGCGCCGCCTACGAGGTGCAGCTGCGCGAGGAGATGGAAGCCCGCGTGCGCGAGGAGCTCGAGGCGCGCCTGCGCGAGGAGTACGAGGCGCGCGTCCGCGAGGAGCAGCGCCAGCGCGACATGGAGGAGCAGGAGGCCCGCGAGCTGGCCGCCCAGGAGGCGCAGCTGGAGCAGGCGCGCGCCGCGGCGGCGGCCTGGGCCGAGGTCCCGGTGGACGAGCCGGTCGCCGGCGCCGGCGACGAGCTGGTCGACGACGCGTCGAGCGACGGCTTGCCGGCCGACGGCTTGCCGACCGACGACCTGCCCGAACCCGCGCCCCGCGCGCACGAGTCCATCATCGCCGGCGATGACGAGCCTGCGGCGCCGGCGGCGCCAGCCAAGGCCGGCTGGTCGCTGTTCCAGGCCATGAAGCGCGTGCAGAACCGCGTGCCCCAGGACGTCGAGGGCTTCCTCGCGCGCGACTCGGTCGCCGGCGGCGAGCCGCGCACGCCCGCGCACGTCGATGCGCCCGTGACGCCGGAGCGTCCGGCCAAGCCCACGTCGAGCGGGCCGGGGCTCTTCCTGACCCGGGTCGGCACGCGGGGCATCGGCGAGGTCGAGGTGCCCGACGGCCAGACGGTGCAGGCGGTGACGCGCTCGGCGGCGGCGGGCCTGGGCCCGGACCACCCGAACGCGGACCTGAGCCAGCCGGCATACACCCGCAAGTACATGGACTGACATGTCGCTGCTTGGCCGTATCCTGGGCGGTGACGGCAAGGCAAGCGCAAGGGGACTGGCGCTCCTGGAAGAAGGTCGCTTCAGCGAGGCGGCCGACCAGTTGCGCCTGGTCGCCCTCGGACCTTCCGGCTCTCCCGACGATTCCCTCGCCAGCTACCACTTCCGGCAGGCCCTCGTGGGCGAGGGCCGGCGCCTGCTGCGCGCCGGCGATCCCGCGCGCGCGGTGTCGTGGTTGGCCGAGGCCGCGGGCCTGTGGCCGCGCTACGCCGACCTTCAGTTCCTGCACGGCGCCGCCGTCATGCTGTCGGACAAGGCCGGCGCCGACGAGGCCCTGGCGGCCGCGCGACGTTCGCTGCGCCTGAATCCCGACTACGTCGAGGCCCGCCTGCTCGAGGCCGAGGCGCTGCGCTCCCTGGGCCGCGCGCGCGAGGCCGCCGCGTCCCTGGACGCGCTGGTCGAGTCGGGCCGCCGCGTCGACCACTGGCTGGTGGCCGAGCTGACGCCCGGCGCCCCGTACGCGCCCGACGCCCTGCCGGGCGACCTCGACCGGCGCCTGGTGCGCGTGACCAGCGGCAGCTCGCCGAAGGAGGAAGTGGCCGCGGCCGTCGCGCTGTGCCGGGCCGGCCACTGGGACGACGGGCTGGCGCGGTTCGAGGACCTGGTCGCGCGCTTCCCGCGCTATCCCGACTACCGCACGCGGCAGGCCGCGGCGCTGTTCCAGCTGGGTCGCGGCGACGACGCGCTGCTGGCCGTCGACGCCGCGCTGGCGCTGAACGAGCACTACCGGCTGGCGCAGGACCTGCGCGGCCTGGTGCTTGTCGACTTGCTGCGCGTGCGCGAGGCGCGCGAGCACTTCGAGGCCGTCGATCGCAGCCGCGCCGCGCAGGCCGCGCCCGGCGACGCGGCCGTCGTGCCGGCCAACGAGCTCTTGTTCGGCTCGTACATCCGCGCCCTGGTGACGCTGCTGACGGGCGACCCGGCGAAGGCCCTGGCGCTGCTGCCGGCCTCGCCGGAGCTGGGCCGCGAGTTCGCGCGCGCCGACCTGCTGCGCGCGGCGGCCGAGGACCTCGGCGGCCATGCCGACGCCTGCTCGCGCCGCCTGGCCCGCCTGGCCGAGGCCTGGCCGGCCGAGCCGCTCTTCCAGCACCTGCTGGTCTGCCGCCTGTTACGCGCCGGTCGCGAGAAGGAGGTGGCGCAGCAGCTCGGCCGCTGGCCCGCCGCGCCCGCCGCCG
>CAINDZ010000226.1 GCA_903847545.1 uncultured bacterium
CCGCGCCACGTACGTGTTCGACGGCCGCGACGCCGCCGGGCGCGCGCTGCCGGCGGGCGTCTACCGGGTGGTGGTCCGCAGCCCGGCGGGCACGGCCTCCAGGTCGGTGACCCTGCTCAAGTGATCGGTCGCCGCGACTGAAAATTACTTTCGCCGGCCGGCCCGTTCGACCAGAATGGGCCGGTTGGCTGCAACCGAGCCCAAAGGGAGACCCGGCATGACCCCGATCTACACCCGCGGCGGCGACGGCGGCGAGACCTCGCTGGGCGATGGCGCGCGCGTGCCCAAGTCCGGCGGCCGGGTCGACGCCTACGGCATCGTGGACGAGCTGAACAGCGTCCTGGGCTGCTGCGTGGCGCACCTGGTGGCCGAGGGCGGCGCCGGGCAGGCGCAGCTGGCGGGCGAACTGACCGCGCTGCAGAGCCGCCTGTTCGACCTGGGCGCCGTGCTGGCCAACCCCCGCAAGTCGGCCGAGCTGGCGGCTGACGGCGCGCCCGCCGACCCCTTTGCCGCCGCAAGCCTGGAGGGCCTGATCGACGCCCACGACGCCCAGCTGCCGCCGCTGCGCAACTTCATCCTGCCGGGCGGCACCCTGGCCGCGGCCAACCTGCACCTGGCCCGCACCGTGTGCCGGCGGGCCGAACGCGCCATCGTCGCCCTGGCCCGGGTCGAGACCGTGCCCGGCGGCGCCGTCGTCTTCCTGAACCGCCTGGGCGACTACCTGTTCACCGCCGCCCGCGCCGCCAACCGCCTGGCCGGCCTGCCGGACGTGCCCTGGCGCGGCGGGAAGGACGCCTGAGTGCTCTTCATGGCATTCAGCGGACGGTCGAATAAGCGGGCCACCCCCGGGGTAAAGGACGCGTCAACCGGCGTGCCGGGGCCTGCCGCCAGCGATCCGTGGGAAGAGCAGCGCCGCCGCGACCGCGCCGACATCGAGCGTTTCCTTGCGGGCGACACGGATGGATTCGAGCAGTTGATGAACCGCAACCGCCAGCCGGCCTACGGCATCGCGCTGGGCCTGACGGGCAACCACGACGACGCGATGGACGCCGTGCAGAAGTCGTTCCTGCGCATCCATCGCTCGCTGGCCAAGTTCCGCCTGGACGAGCCGTTCTTCCCGTGGATGTACCGCATCGTGCGCAACACGGCGCTCAACCAGCGCCGCGACGAGAAGCGCCACCAGGGCGACCTGCCGCTGGAATGGGTGACGCGTCCCGACGAGGCGCCCGACGCGCTGGAGACCACCGAGGCCAACGACCTGCGCCAGCGCCTGGCCGCCGCCATCGCCGAGCTGCCGGTCGAGATGCGCGAAGTGTTCGTGATGTACCACTTCCAGGGCCTGAAGTACCGCGAGATCGCCGACGCGATGGGCATTCCCCTGGGCACGGTGATGTCGCGGCTGCACGCGGCCCGCCTGCGGCTGCGCCCGGCGGCCGGACTGGAGGAGGCGCCGTGAGCAACCCGGCCCCCTTCGATCCCGTGCGCGACGCGCCCCTGCTGTCGGCCTATGTCGACGGCGAGCTCGAGCCCGCCGACGTGGCCCGCGTCGAGGCGCACCTGAGGCAGGACGCAGAGGCGCGCGCCGAGGTCGAGCGCCTGCGCGCCTTCAACCGTCTGGCGGCGGGCCTGCAGTTGCGCGAGGCCCCGGCCGAGGACTGGGAAAAGTTCTGGGAGAGCGCCTACAACCGGGCCGAGCGCTCGGTGGGCTGGATCCTGTTCGGCGCCGGCCTGCTGGTGGCGGGCGCGTACGGGCTGTGGCTCGTGGCCGCCGCCGTGTTCGGCTCGGCGTTGCCGATGCTGGTCAAGGCCGCCGTCATGGCCGTCGCCACGGGCCTGCTGGTGCTGCTGCTGTCGGTGGTGCGCGAGCGCGTGTTCACGAAGCGTCGGACCCGTTACGACGACATCGTCCGCTAGGGCAAGGGGGAGCACCTGGTGAACCAACCCATCATCGTCACCACGACCGACCGCATCGAGGGCAAGCGCATCGTGCGCACGATCGGCCTGGTGCGGGGCAACACCATCCGCGCGCGCCACCTCGGTCGCGACCTGATGGCCTCGCTGCGCAACTTCGTCGGCGGCGAGGTGACCGAGTACACGAAGATGCTGGCCGAGTCGCGGGAAGAGGCGCTCGACCGCATGGTCGCCCAGGCGCGCGCCAACGGGGCCAACGCGATCGTCGGGATGCGCTTCACGTCGGCCGAGATCATGGACCGCGCGGCCGAGCTGCTGGCCTACGGCACGGCGGTGGTCGTCGAGGACGAGTAGCGCGGCC
>CAINDZ010000227.1 GCA_903847545.1 uncultured bacterium
CCCAAGCGCGACGGACCGCCCGGCGCGCACGCGCACCCGCCCGCAGTCGTCCCGGAAGGCGTCGCCTCCCAGGGCGTCCCAACCGGCCTCGCAGGCCATCCCGTGGTGGCGCGCGCCGATCGCCGAGCTGTGCGCCGGCAGTGAAGCGACCCCGAACAACTGCGCGTGTCCGAACCTCACCCACGTCCCGCCCGCGGTTGTCCGGGCATCGCTGCCGATCGCCTCCGCGGCCATCGCCGCCGGCAGCAGCCAGGCTTCATCGATGCGACGCAACCCGGCGGCCGCGGCGTCGGAACCTTGGAAACTCGCCGCCAGCAGGAGCACCGGCAGGATGTTAGACGCGCGCCTCGGGCGCCTCGAACTGCGGTGCATCATCAGCGCACCGCCACGAAGGCCCGTAAAGGCGTCCAGCCGGCCCCGGTCCCGTCCCGCAGCCGCAGCGCGGCCACGTAGCCGCCGGATGGCACGGCGCGCCCGCGGTCATCGCGCAGGTCCCACATGACGCTGCGTGATCCCGGCCCGCCGTGCTCACCCCCGAGGTCGCGCACGGGTCGCCCGTCCAGGTCGAACACGATCAGGTCCCAGCCCCCTCCGCCCTCGGGCGCGGTGAACTGGAAGTGGACGGCAACGTCGCCACGGTAGCGATCGGCCTCGGCCGGGACCGCCACCATCGTGGCGCCCGGCCCCGGGACGCCCGACGGAGGACTCACGCTGTTGGCGCAACCCGGCGTGCTGCCGGCCGCCGCCAGGGACCAGGCCCAGCCCGAGCGCCCGCCGGAGAACCAGGCGCGCTCTAGCGAACGCCCGGCCTGCTCTCCCGCGGCCTCAGGCAGGGTCACGTGGTCGATGATGACGCCCGTCGAGTCGGCCAGCAGGACGCGGTCGGCATAGGTGCGTCCTTCGGGCGCCGTGTTGTTGAGCGACGGCCAACCGGCCACCTTCACGGGGACTACGCCGCACCCACGCGAGGTCGCCGGCCCGGTCTCGTTGGCGGCCAACCAACCGCCAAGGGCCAGGGAGTCCTGCGCCACCACCGCCAGGCCGCCCGGCCCGACGCCCACCGCCGGCAAACGTTGCCAGCTGCCCTCGGCATCAGCCAGCCGATAGCGGCCCATGTCGACGCCGGCGGCGGCGCCACAGCCCAGTTCGATCCACTCGCCCTGCCCGTCGCGCGGCGCGCCCAGCACCTCGCTCAGGTACAGCGCCGCGGGACCGACCTGGTAGCCGGCCAGGCGCACGCGCAAAGAGTCGGTGGCGCCCGGCGGCAACCAGGCCAACTCGAGCGGGGCTGGCCCCGCAGCGACAGTGTGCAGGTTCATGACGAGCCGCCGCTCCTCGCCCGTGGTCATGCCGTCGAGGGTGGCGAACACGGAGTCGCCGGCGCGCGCGAGGCAGACCCGCATCAGCGGCAGTGGCTCGAGCCCGTCGTTGCGCAGGAGCATGTCGACCGCAATGACGCCTCCCTGGTCGAGGCTGGGCGGCTCGACCAGGCAGGCCACGGACGTCAGCCGAAAGCGCTCGAAGTTCACGCCCCCGGGCGTGGCCAGCGCCGTCATGAAGTCGGCGCTGTTGTCCCCCGAGTCGATGCCGTCGGGTCGACGGGCCGTCGCCCTGCCCGCCACGACCGGTGCCGGCGCGGTCTCCATCATCGCGGCGTCAGTCAGTGGGCCATAGCCCACCGTGTCCATCGCCTTCCCGTCGCGGACCAGGCGGATCGCGTCGGGGCCGTTTTGCAACGCCAGCGCCACCTCGGCATCGCCGGCGACGACTCCCGTCCAGTTGCGGTCGACGATGAGAAAGCGCGCGCCCGGCTCCAGTCGACTGCCGGACACGCCGGTCCAGCGCGCCTGCCACACCGGGCCATCGGCGCCGTTGGCGAACTGGAGCTGCCAGCCGCCGAGATCTAGCGCCGACACGCCAGTATTCAGCAACTCGACGAACTCGCGCCCGCCGTCGCTGCCGTCCGGGTCGGCCATGAACTCGTTGATCACCAGCTGGGAGCGCGCCTCGGCGGCGCAGAGGAGCAGCAGGCAGGGTCCGGCCCAGGCGGGCGGACGCATCCCGATGCGCACCATCGCTGACCGTGCTTTCCGGGAGGAAGACGGCTCGACGCTAGAGAAGCCCGTGCCTGCGCCGGAGGAACCACTCGCAACCGAGCAGCACGCAGACGATCGTGATGAAGGGCCAGCCTGACCAGAGGTCGAGACGACGCCTCTGCCGGCCCTCGGCGGCCGACCAGTCGCGGTCGGCGAGTTGTTGCCTCAGCACGCCGACGGCGCCGGGGTCGGCCAGGTCCACGTATTCGCCGCCCGCACGGGCGGCCAGCTGCTGCAGGCGTTGGCGATCCTGGCGAACCTGCGTCCGCTCGACCGAGGCGTCGGTGACGACGAGATCCGCGCTGGCGCCGTTGACGACAGGCTCGCCCGCGCCTTCGAGGCGCGCCGTGTAGCGACCGGGACGAAGCGGCGGCAGTTCGACCTCGGCACAACCAGGTTCCCCGACCGTGGCAGTCAGCGCGAAGGTTTCGGTCGTGCCGCCACCGGTCGAA
>CAINDZ010000228.1 GCA_903847545.1 uncultured bacterium
AGCACGCGCGTGTCGTGGTTGCCGGCCACCGACAGCACGGGGATGCCGGCGCGCGCCAGCACGCGCAGCCCCGCATCCAGTTCGCTGGCGCCCCTGAACGTGTCGCTGGCGCCCTGCACCACGTCGCCGGCCAGCGCGACCGCGTCGACGCCGAGGCGCACGGCCTCGTCGGCCACCCGGCGCCACGCCGCGGCCGGGCCCAGGTCGGCCGGCGAGGGCAGGCGCTCGGACATGGGGACGCGCGACGGCAGGCGGCCCAGGTGCATGTCACCGACGAAAAGAATCCGGGTTTCACGAGCGGACAATTGGGATACCCCCGCCATGGCGCCCGTGGGCGCGGTCGATACCGAACGCCCAGTATGCGGCGGGGGGGCGGGACTGTAAAGGGCGGCGGGCGTCGTTTCCGACGCCCGCCTGGACCCATCCGGTTCTCTTGCGGCAGTCCTAGCCGATAAGCTTCAGGATATCCAGCGACGTCTCCAGCTCGGTGCGGATCTCGTCGTGCAGCTCGGCTGTCTGCGCCTCGGTGATCCCGAGCACCTTCAGCGCCGCCGGCGAGCACGAGGACGGCGGGTAGGCGCCGGGCGAACCCAGCCGCATCTCGTGCGCCATGAAGTCGGCCACGTGCACCAGCGCCGCCAGCTGCGGGACCGTGCCGGCCTTCTCGGGCTCGTGGTGGTAGTGGATGCCGTCCACGACGTTCGCCGGGAAGTCCCACGCGCGGAACACAGCCTTGCCGATCGTCGCGTGGTTGATCTGGAAGAGCAGCTGCTCGCCGCCGTACCAGGACAGGTGCTGTTCCTGCGCCGCGCGGCACAGGTCGTCGAAGTCGCGCGCGAAGTAGCGCTTCTCGATCAGCTTGCCCACGTCGTGCAGCAGGCCGACCACGAAGGCCTCCTCCTGCTGGGGCAGCTTCACGTGCTCGGCCAGGACCTTGCAGGTGCTGGCGGTCGCGATCGAGTGCACCCAGAAGTCCTGCATGTTGATGCCGCTGCTCTCGCCCTCGTCCTTGAAGTAGTCGAAGACGCTGATCGCCAGCGCGGCGCTGCGCACGGCCCGGAAGCCGAGGATGACCACGGCGCGGCTGATCGTCGTGATCTGCTTGCTGTGGCCGTAGAACGCCGAGTTCACCAGGTGCAGGATCTTCGTCGACAGGGCCTGGTCCTGCGCGATCAGGTCCGACACGTGGGGCACCGACACGTCGGGGTCCTGCATCAGCTGGAACAGGTGCTGGTAGATGACCGGCAGCGTCGGGATGTCCTTGACGATGCCCGACAGCTCGCGCGGGTGCACATCCATCAGCGACTTGTTGAGGAATACCGCCAAATCGGACACTCCCGTGCTCGGAGCGAGACCCCACCCCCCGCGATCCGTCCCGGTATCGTCAGGCCTGGAAGCGGGTTGAGGGGAATTCCCGGGAGCAACCGGGAGCGCTAGGGCAGAAACTCGAGCCAGGGGCCGTCCGGGCGGCGGGCCGTCGCCTCGCCCACCACGGCAGCGGCCAGGGTCCCGGCCCCGGCCAGGAAGGCCAGGACCTCGTCCAGACGGGCGGGCGGGACGGCCAGCAGCAGGCCGCCGCTGGTCTGGGGGTCGTTCAGCAGCCCGACCATGCCCTCGTCCAGCGAGGGGTCGAACCGCAGGCCGCCGGCCGTGAAGCCGGCGTTCGACTTCGTGCCGCCGCACGTGAACCCGGCCGCGCACAGGGCGGCCGCGCGCGGCAGCTGGGGCAGGGCGGCGGCGCTGATGGCCAGGGTGACGCCCGAGCCGCGCGCCATTTCCGAGGCGTGGCCCGTCAGGCCGAAGCCCGTCACGTCGGTGCAGGCCGTCACGCCCAGGGCGTGCAGGCCGGTGCCGCAACGGTTCAGCGCCGTCATGCAGGCGACCAGCGCCTCGTACTCGCCCGGCAACAGCGCGTCCTTCTTCATCGCGGCCACCAGGGCGCCCGTGCCCAGGGGCTTGGTCAGCACCAGGCGGTCGCCGGCGCGCGCGCCGCAGTTGCGCAGCACGCGGTCGGGGTGCACCACGCCGGTGACGCTGAGCCCGAACTTCACCTCGTCGTCGCGCACCGAGTGCCCGCCGCCCACGGCGCAGCCCGCCTCGGCGCACACCTCGCCGGCGCCGGCCAGGATCTCGCCCAGCACGCGGTTCGGCAGGCCCGCCGGCGGGTAGCCCAGCAGGTTCAGCGCCACCAGCGGCACGCCGCCCATCGCATAGACGTCGCTCAGCGAGTTGGCGGCGGCCACGCGGCCGAACGTGCGCGGGTCGTCGACCACCGGCGTGATGAAGTCGGCGGTGCACACGACGGCCCGCTCGCCGTCCAGGCGGTAGACGGCGGCATCGTCCGACGTCTCGAACCCGACGAGCAGGTCGGGCGGGGCGACGGCGCGGATGGGGATGAGGATCTGATCCAAGTCCGCCGGACTCAGCTTGGCTGCTCAGCCGCTGCTCTTGGCGAAGCGGGTCAGGAAGACCTTCTCTCCGTCGCTCATCGTCACACCCCCTTCCGGCGCGCACCCGGGCGCGCGGGTCGCCGCGTGGTTATTCCGGCTTGCCGCCGGCCTCGAGTTTGGCCCAGCTGTCCTTCAGCGTCGCGGTGCGGTTGAACACCGGCGCGCCCGGCTTCGAATCGACCGGGTCGGCGAAGAAGTAGCCCAGCCGCATGAACTGGCAGCGGTAGCCCGGCGCGACCTGGCCCAGTCCCGGCTCGACGAGGGCATCGGTGATGACCTCCAGCGAGTCCGGGTTCAGGTTCTCCAGGAAGTCGGCGCCGCCCTCCTCGGGGAACGGCACGCGGAACAGGTTGTCGTACAGGCGCACCTCGACCCTGGCCGCGTGCGCCGCCGACACCCACTGCAGCGTGCCCTGCACCTTGCGGCCATCGGGGCTGGAGCCGCCGTGCGATTCCGGGTCGTACGTGCAGCGCACCTCGACCACGTTGCCCGCGGCGTCCTTGACGACGTCCTCGCACTTCACCAGGTAGGCGTGCTTCAGGCGCACCTCGCCGCCCGGCTTCAGGCGGAAGTACTTGCGCGGCGCGTCCTCGCGGAAGTCGTCCTGCTCGATGTACAGCTCGCGCGTGAACGGCACCTCGCGCGTGCCGGCGTTCGGGTCCTCGGGGTTGTTCTCGCAGGTGATGTTCTCGACCTGGCCCTCGGGATAGTTGGTGATGACCAGCTTCAGCGGCCGCAGCACCGCCATCACGCGCGGCGCCTCGCGGTTCAGCTCCTCGCGGATCGACCACTTCAGCAGGTCCAGGTCCACGGTCGAGTCGCGCTTGGCCACGCCCACGCGCTCGGCGAAGCGGCGGATGGCCGTCGGCGTGTAGCCCAGACGCCGCAGCCCGCTGAGCGTCGGCATGCGCGGGTCGTCCCAGCCGGCCACGTGGTTGTTCTTCACCAGTTGCAGCAGCTTGCGCTTGCTCATGACGGTGTAGGTCAGCTTCAGGCGCGCGAACTCGATCTGGCGCGGCTTGTACGGCACCGGCAGGTTCTCGATGAACCACTCGTACAGCGGGCGGTGCACCTCGAACTCGAGGCTGCACAGCGAGTGGGTGATGCCCTCGATGGCGTCGCTCTGCCCGTGCGCGAAGTCGTACATCGGGTAGATGTTCCACTTGTCGCCGGTGCGGTGGTGCGGCACGCGACGGATGCGGTACAGCAGCGGGTCGCGCATCTTCATGTTCGGGTGCGCCATGTCGATCTTCGCGCGCAGCGTGTACTTGCCCTCGGAAAACTCGCCCTTCCGCATGCGCTCGAGCAGGTCCAGGCTCTCGGCGGCCGGCCGCTCGCGGTCGGGGCTGGCCTTGCCCGCCTCGGTCACGGTGCCGCGCCACTCGCGGATCTGCTCCTCGTCCAGAGAGCACACGTAGGCCTTGCCCTCGCGCACCAGGTGCTGCGCCCAGGCATAGAGCTGGTCGAAGTAGTCCGAGGCGTGGAACTCGCGGTCCTCCCAGTCGGCGCCCAGCCAGCGGACGTCCGTCTTGATGGACTCGACGTACTCCACGTCCTCCTTCTCGGGGTTCGTGTCGTCGAACCGCAGGTTGAACTTGCCGCCGAACTCCTGCGACAGCGTCCAGTTGATCATGATGGCCTTGGCGTGGCCGATGTGCAGGTAGCCGTTGGGCTCGGGCGGGAACCGCGTGTGGACGCGCCCGTCGTTGCGGCCGGCGGCCAGGTCCTCGCGCACGAAGGCGCGGATGAAGTCGTTGCGTTCGGCGTCGCCGTCGGCGTCCGGTGCGCCGGGGCCGGCGCCCTTCAGGTCGTCGTTCATGCGGAGGCAGCCCTTTCAAGGGTCGTAAGCGGGGCCCCGGGCACAGCCGGGGCGGTTGCGCAGAAGCTAGCGGGACCGGCCGGGATTGTCCACCGCGCGGCCGTACGGGCGTCCCCGGCGAACTTTGATGACTTTGCGGATCAGCGTGATCGTGTTATGTAACCTTTGGGGGCCCGCTGCGGATGGATCCGCACAAGCTGACCGGGAGATGGTATGGAGACCCGCAGTTCGAAGATTCACGCCGTCGTGCTGACGGCGTTCTCGCTCGTGACCGCCGGCCTGGTCGGCTGGACCATCTGGGCCGGCTGGGACTATTTCACCACCCCGCTGGCCGCCCGGCCGCACCACGCCGAGTTCCGCGAGTTCCGCGCCGCCGGCACCGTCGGCCATGGGCTCGGCATCCTCGGCAGCTTCATGATCGTGCTGCTGCTGCTGTACTCGCTGCGCAAACGCATGCGGGCGCTGCAGCACGCCGGCGAACTGCGTATCTGGTTGCGCTACCACATCTTCCTCGGCGTGGCGGGCCCCGTCCTGATCACCCTGCACACCGCCTTCAAGGTGGGCGGGCTGGTGGCCGTCAGCTACTGGTCGATGGTGGCCGTGGCGCTGAGCGGCTTCGTCGGCCGCTACCTGTACCAGCAGCTGCCGCGCAACGTCCTGGGCGAGACCCTGGGCGTGGACGAGATCGAGGCGCGCAACGAAGCCCTCCTGGTCGAGCTGTCGACCCGCTGCGGGATGAACGACCGCGCCGCCGCGCTGCTGGAGGACATCGCCCTGCGCAAGCTCGAACACCGGGCCGCTCCCGTCGCCCTCCTCCTGCTGCCGTTCCTCAATGGCACCTTGGCCCGTCAATTGCAGAGATGGTCGCTCCGGTATGTGGAGACGGACCGCCCGGCGGCGGTCAAGCTGGCCAAGGAATGGGTGCTGCACACCAGGCGATTGCGCCTGTTCCACCTGATCCGTGACCTCTTCCACTACTGGCACGTGTTCCATAAGCCCTTTGCTTTCATCATGATCATCGTGATGATCGTGCACGTGGCGGTGGCCGTCGCGTTGGGCTACGTCTGGAAATTCGGCTCCTGACCAGGACGGGACCATTGACTG
>CAINDZ010000229.1 GCA_903847545.1 uncultured bacterium
GTGCTCCACGTAGGCGCGTATCTCCGCCGCACGCGGCGATTGACGCCTGGCGCGCCGTGCTTCCCCATCTTCCGAGGCGCCGACTGGGGGAATGGGGCGCCACTGCTCCAGGGGCACGATCCAGGCATCGCCGGTCTGTGCCGCAAACGGGAAGTAGGCCGGAATAGCAATGAGAGTGCGGTCACGACAGCAGTCGCAGCCGCCAATGAAACAGACCCGGTGGCGCTTGCGCGCGTAGAACGTCTCGGTGACCACGACTGGCGGTAGAACCACGTGGTGATCGGGCCCACCCTTGGCGTACACCGGCCCTGTGCGGTACCCGCCTTGCAGGTCGCTGATCGCCTCGCCTGCCGCCGCGTAGGAGGCATCCCGCAGGAATACCCGCGCACCCTCGAGGGGAGTCCGGTTTTCGCGGCCCACGACTCCCCACGCGGCGCCACGCAGGTAGGCTGCGGCGCGAAGCTCCAGGATGCCCGCATCCGGGTGCTCGTCGCTCCAGTACTCGCCGCAATGCGCCCCATCTCGCAGGCAGAAGGCATCGCCGATGCCGGGGTAGAAGCCGACCTCGTCGACGATCTCCTGCGCCGGTAGGGTTACGGCGCTCCGAACGTCCGTGTCCAGGTAGTGCCACCGCTGGTAGCCGTCGCCGCTCAGTCTGGCCCACAGCGCGCCGCCTCCCCATGTCCATGTGGCGGGCCGGTTCTTGTTCAGCCATTTGTTCAGCAGGTTGTCGTAATCGACGCCGTCGGTCTGGTTGATGGCGGCCACCATGCTGCAGGTCCAGGCGGGGTTTCGCGCATTCTGAGCTGCCGTGATGAGGTCGGCAAGCGTCTGGCTGGAGTACGTGCTGGGAGCACCCGTCCGAACGGCGTCCACTTCCTCGAGCGCCTGCCTGCCGTCCACATCCGCCTTGAGGAATGGACGCATCCCAGCGCCCGCCTCAACGGGCCAGAAGCCGTAGGAAGGCAGACACGACAGCAGCGCGTGATCGTTCCGGACTAGCTGGATACTCGTGAACGTGTAGGTGGCGCCCGACGCCAGGTCCGCCAGTACGTATGCGCTCACACCGTCGACGCCCCACATACATCCGTCACCTGTGATAACATCCGCGCTGGTCGAGGTGGGGAAGCGTGAGTCCCGGCCGTCGGTGGTGCCAGTAATGTTCGTCGGTAGGCACAGATCGATGTCGTAGGTGGCGTCCGACTCGTTCGCCACTAGATCCGACCCGTAGCGGTCGTCGGTCCACTCCTTATTACCAATTCGCACCGTAAACGGCGAGTTGCCCGAGGATGCTCGCACAACGATGCGGAGGTAACGGTAGCCGGCGAACGAAGTCGCGGTGATGTTGCGCGTCACCGTGCCCGTGCCACTTACCGTGAACTGGCCCTCGACGCTTTGGGAGGCGGCATGCCCCAGCGTCATGGCATCGAAGGCCCGGCCGCGCATGGGCAAACGCGTCAGGGCGGCGGGCTCGCCGTCCGGCGGGACCAGCTCGCAGCGCACCGGGTCCCACTCAACGGCGTTCCAGTACGCGAACGCAGGTGCGCCTTGTTTACTGAATTTCACCATCCAGTTTGTCTGCTTGTACGCATCGGAGAACCAGCCGGCGGCGGCCTCGGTTTCGTGCCAAGTCTCGCCCTGCTTTCGGTGGACCCGGACCGTGGCCGGACCGCCGTAGGGACTCGCGTCCGCCCGCAGCGCACCGGCAAGACGGAACTCCTGGGGCGGCGCCAACTCGACATGGAAACCCAGTAGGCTACCGGGCCCGCCGGCAACCGATGCCTTGTTGCCGGAGGCGCTCCAGGTCGTGCCGTCCTCCGTGTAGTTGTGCTCTTCGCACTCGGCGCCCAGGAAGCGTGCCGAGCACTCGGCAAGACCATCGACGCCTACACCGTCGCCTATGGAACCCGTTAGCTGAACTCTATAAGCTGCTATTTCCCTGTAGATGGGTACCGATTCGGTAACGAGGCCGCGCAAGGTGAGAGTTGCCGGCTCGCCATCTTGGCCCCAACCGTCCATAGTTATGGTCGCGGTGACATATGAATTGAGTACCAGCCGTTCCCCGAACCCCACAGCGTACGTGACGCCGTCCTCTCCTACCGAGGTACCACCATCGGTGACCCCGACATACTCCTCGACCTGCGCTTCGAACAGATAACGGCCTGTCGCCGTCACCGGTTCGAAGCTGGTGGGGTATGGGTCGCATACGAGCACATCGGTCACACTCCACGCGGGACCAAGGTACACAGTCATGCAGTATTTCGCGGTAGTCAGAACGGGATCCGCCACGACCTTCACCCAGGGCATGACCGAAGTGCCGAGTCGCCACTCCGCCGCCACCGTGAACGTCTCATTAACTGGCGACATCGGGCAAGGCGACGGCATGACCTGCTTCATGTAGCTCGATACCACACCACGGATGTCGCCCGAGAGCGTAAGTGTGCGGGAGGGTCGACCCGTCAGGTACCTCTTAAGCATGGCGAGCTCCTACGGGCAGTGGAGGGAGTACGGCGGCATCGCGCCGGGTCGCGCGGGTCGGCATCCTGGGTGCGCCGTCGGCACGCAGGTTGGCCGGTGTGGCTGCCCTGCGGCCCGGCACTCGTTTGCGCGGAACGAGCCGTGGCGAAGGCGCGGCGGCGGGAGCGTCGCACGGCTTCCGATCCGACCACCTGGCCTGAACATCATCAGGTTCATGCATCTGCTCACCTCTCAGCCACGGGACGGAGAAGCGGTACCGGGTCCATCTTGCCGACACATGGCGCCCGCTCTCGTGGGAAGTGGCCGCGCACTATGTTGCTTTCAGTAGTATATCACTGAGTTCGGTTCCGCGCTTCCTGCCGCGCCCGCCAAACGCTCATCGGTTCTGTCCACATCTGGTCGATGGAGCCGTCTTTGTGGTACGTCGTCACGTATACTGTCATTTCATCGAGCGCCCCGTCGTTCTGCGTCCCGTCGTTACCTTTGCTCGCGTCCATCACTGGTCTCCTTTGCTGTTAGCGCCGTCCAGCCAACTCCGCCGCGAGCCGGTCGAGCTGTTGCGCGACCGCGGGAGCCCGTGGAATCTGCTCCAACGCATGTGCCGCCTCGTCGCGTCGGCCCAAGCGGAGCAGGGCATGCACCAGATCCACCCGCGCCGGCAGGTAGTCCGGCCACTGGCCGGCGATTTGCTCGAGCTCCGCAGCCGCGTGCTGCGCGTCGCCCATGCGGCCGAAGAGCAGGGCCAGCTCATGCCTCCCGCGGTACGTTCTCAGCCCCACGTCGCAACTGCGGAACTGTGGGTCATCTGTCCCTTTTACGAGCCGCTCCAGGGCTGCCCGTGCTTCGTCAAAGCGGTCCAGTCGCTGGTACGTCTGGCCGCCGAGGAAGAGCAGCTCGGCGTCGTCCGGGTAGTGCGACCGGCCCTCCTCGTTGGCCGCGAGGGCCTGAGCCCACTCCTCCTGGCACACGCGGGTCGTGGTCAGCAGAGCGTACGCCTTGCGCACGATGCTGTCGCGCCAGTCGGAGGCGTCCAGCGAGCGGCGCAGGCACTGCGCCGCCACCTCATACTCGCGCGTCGCGAGCAGGTAGGTCATCCCCAGGTTGAAGAGCGTGAAGGGATGGCCGGGGCGGTCGCGTAGGTCCAGATCCAGCAGGCCGAAGTCGCGGTTACGCTTGCGGCCCTGGCCCTCGGGCGAGCGGTCGTAGTGCTCGTGGACGACGTACAGGTCGCTGGGCAGCACGGGCAGCCGCGCCCGCCGCAGGGACGGCAGGACCTGCTCGTGGATGCGGAACTCGTAGCGGATGTCGGGCCGGTTCGGGAAGAGCTTCACATGGTCGACCGCGGATGGGCTGAATTCGTTGGGGCCGGGCGGAATGCGCACCTGCGCGTTGAACGCGGCGTCCGAACCGGGGTGCTTCTTCACCAGCTCGCGCAGCAACTGGCCGCTCTCGGCCGGCAGCACGTCGTCGGCATCCATGACGAAGATGTAGCGGCCCTTGGCAAGCTCGATTGTGGCGTTGCGGGCCGCCGCGAAGCTATCGGGCCACACAGCCTCGAACACCCGCGCGCCGTGCTCCGCGGCCACCTCGCGCGTCCGGTCGGTCGAGCCCGTGTCCAGCACGATGATCTCGTCGACGTAGGGCTTGGCGCTTGCCAGGCAGTGCCCGATGCGAGGCTCTTCATCGCGCGCGATCACGCACAGCGAGATCGCCGGCTTCCGCCGCCGCGTCTTAGGGACCGCAGACGTCGGCGCCGCATCCGCCTGACCACTACCCGCTGACCCCTGGCCACTGTCGACTGCCCACTCGACCGCGGCCGGCGTTGCCGCAGGCTTGTGCGCCTCCACGAGCCGGAGCATCCGCTGGCAAGCGATCGCGACCGCGCGGTCCCACGTCCAGCCGGCTTCCACTCTCGCGCGGCCGGCGGCGCCACGCGCCCGGGCCTCCTCCGGGTGCTCGTGCACCCAGCGGAATGCCTGAATCAGGTTGTCCATGTCCGGCTCGTTCTGCCACGGCGTGAACGGGGCGGCCGGGGGATCGCGAAACTGGCCGGGCAGCATCACCCGCCGGAATGGGATGCGGTACGCGGTCGTGTCGTCAAGGTAGTCGTCGCACGCCGCCCCGGCAGGAACTATGACCGAGAGGCCGCACCCCATTGCCTCAAGGGGCGGAAGGCCGAACCCCTCGCCCCGGGTGGGCAGGACCAGGCAGGAACAGTAACGGTAGAGAGCCGCAAGGTCCTCGTCGGCCAAATCCCCGTCCAGGTAGGCGACGGGAGAAGAGCTCGGATCGCGTTGCGACGTGAGTATGGCGTCGCGCAGCGTCTGACCCTGGTAGAAGGTCGCGGCGCCCATGTCCTTAACAATGAGGGCGGCATCCTGGGCGCCGCCGAACGCGGCCGCAAAGGCTGTCAGCAGCAGATCGGCGCCCTTGCGCTTCGTGGCGCCACCGACGAACAGGAAGCGTGTCCGCGCCCGGGCGACACGCTCGGCGATCGCCGGCTCCAGGCCGGCCGGAGGTCCGGATGGTCCATCCGGTCGGAATACGTCGAGCCGCACTCCTTCCGGCACGAGTGCGACCTTCTCAGCAGGCACTCCGCTGCGGACGTAGGCGTCGCGCACGAACCGGGAGTTCGCCCAGACATCGGCGGCCCCGTGTGCCGCCCCATCGATCCAATCTGTGCGCGGCAAGTGGCTGAGCTCCCACGGCTGCATGACGACAAGCTCGCCCTCGACCGGCGGACGCCAGTCCGGAGGCCAGTGGTGGCGAACCACGATGTCCGGCGGGCCCGAGAGCGACGCAGCAGCCTTCGCGCGCAGGGCCGCGACGCGCGGATCGGCCTCCTCAGTGAGCGTGTGCCACGGGTCGATGCCTGTCGAGACGCTGAGCTCGACGTCCGATCGGGCAGCGAGTCGCAGGCACATCTCGCGATTGACGAGCGCCAGACTGGACCGGATGAACTGGTCGCCTTCCCAGCGGAGGCGGAGTGGACGCCCCAGCGCTAGACGGAAGTCCACAGGTGGCGCCGGGTCCATAGGCACAGGGTTGGGCGCGGGCATCCGCAGCTCGGGCGCCACCTCCGGGCGCGGCTCTCCAGGCGATGGTCGCGCAGAGCCGGGGCCCATATTGGCAAGCTCGGCAGTCATAACGTGGCGGCGGGCCGCAACGCTGCCGTAGCCGTGCCACGCCTTGACCACAGGGTCGCGCACCTCGTTCATCAGCCGCGTGCTGTTCCACTCGTCAGGCAGTACGGCGACGCCCGGCCATCGATCCGGCTCGTTCGCCAGCACCATGACGATTGACATGTTGTCTTCCCAGGGGTGGTTGACCGGCCACGCGTCCCACACCTCGTCGATGAACACTCGGCAGAGCGGGGTGGCGCGCAGGTAGATCGCCCCGGCGTTGAGCCACGCCAGCGACTTGGCGACGGGGTCGTGGTGGCGCACCATGCCCAGCCAGCGCCCGTCAGGGAGAGCACGGCGCATGTCCTTGGCGACATCCGCGATGACCGTGTCGGCGTCGAGCCAGAAGATGTGCTTGTACGTCCCCTTGCTCAACGCGGCGCGGATCAGTGCGATCTTGTCCCAGGTTGGCGCCCGACCCGGTGCCTGCCGGCCTAATCTCCCCACGTAGTCCATGTTGTGCCGCTTCGCGTACGCGGTGTGGTGCTCTCGCGTCAAGTCCAGCAGTTCGGTCTGCTCCCCCGAGGCGCACTGGATCAGGATGGCGTCGCGTACCGGCTCCGGTTCAGGGCCAGATTGCGGCGCCGGGCTGCGTCGAGCCGACGCGAGCGACCGGCACACAGCCAGTTCCGCGCGCAGAACTCGACCGACCGCCTCGCGCGAGTATCGCTCGGCTATACGTTGCCGACCCCGCTCAGCGCGCGCCACAGCCCCCGCTCTGTCCCCACGCACCTCGCGCATCAAGCGCCTGAGATGCCCCACCTCGGGTTCGTGCCATAGGTGTCCCGCGTAGAACGCTGTCTCACGGACGGACTCCTCAGACACCGGACGCAACTCACAGCGCAACGCATAGCCCACTGCATCGTCGTGATAGTCGGTGTGCCCGCCGCCAGCCGTAGCGATCGTTGGCGTCCCGACCGCCATCGCCTCCATCAGCGGGCGACACCACCCCTCACAGCGGCTCGCGTGCACGTAGCATCCGGCACGCCGGTATAGGCGAGGCATGTCGGGCGCGGGTACGTCCTGCTGCCAGATGTGAATCGCGGGGAACGCGTGAAGCCCCCGGCCGACGCAAGCCGTCAGCAGTGCGTCTGCTTGTCGCCGGATGTCGTCGCCGCTGTAACCAAGGCTGGACCAAGTCTTGAGCACGAGCCGCACGCCGTCGTCCCCACGGAACTCGCATGCAAACGCCTCGATGAGAGCATCCCAGCCCTTGTGGCGGGCCCAGTCGAAGACGGAAAGGAACACGAACGGTTCAGCAGCGCCGCGCGCGGCCATGTCCACTGGAAGCGCCATCGGCTCGATGTCGTCCGCAAGGAACCGAGGGTCAATCGCCTCCGGCACCAGAGCGATGCGCGCCGGATCTACGCCGCTACCCACGAAGAGGTCGCGGCAGTACGGCCCGGGCGCCCAGATTCGGTCGAGCCCGTTTAACTTGTTGGCCCATCCGACCGGCAGGCGGTCGGTCTCAAAGAACACGCGGGCAATGTGGAACACTGCATTCGGCGCGGGCCGGATCGCGTACGGCAGCGTGTTGGTAACGAAGAGCTCCGCCGGGGTATCGGCCGGAGTGATCCGCTCCTCCAACGCACGCCGATCCTCACCACTCAGGCCGGCCGTGTCCCCCCAGTCAATGGGCGCAAGCGCCAGCCGCTCGCCGGCGCCGAGAGCGGCCAACACCAGGTTGCGGCCGCCCTCAGAATAACCGCTCCTGTCGAACACGGGGCCGTGCCACAATAGCGGAACGCGGGCGCCGTCCTGCAGGGCCGCCACGGATGAGCCGCCGGTAGGCTGAAAGGGCGGCCCCTGCGCCGCCTGACGTGCGGCAGCGCGCATGAAGTGCACGATCTCCGCGAGGGAACGTGGGAGCGGCTCGTCGGGCGCCGCATCGCCCGCCTTGCGCCGCAGGTCCCAGAGCTTGGCCCAGGCAACAAACCGATACAGGGAGCAGAGGAAGGACTGCACGAAGCCGTGCATCTCGTCCTCACGGGCGCCCAATACGTCGTAGTGGGTCACCCAGTCGCGGACGAAGCTTCCGAGCATGGCCTGCCAGGAGTGTGATGCACCGTCCTCAAGCAGCCCGGCCGCCTCCAGGTCCGTGTAGCGGTTCAGCTTGTCCAGGTAGTGGCCGATCGTATCGTACGCTTCGTGGCGCACATGGAGGTCGAGATCGCCGGCGGGCATCCGCACGACGCGACCGTCCACCTGACATCCTGCGTGCACCCGCGCCCCCATTCGGCACCGGTGCCGCCGGACAAGTCGTGGACCTGTATAGCCCGGCCACCATGCGTGGCTTTGCATCCACTTGCCGTAGAAGACGTTCTTGAACGGAACGCAGAGGCCGTCAAACTCGACATGCCCCGTGTTTAGGATCCGCCGCAGTTCGGAGCCGAGGCGCGGCGATACTCGCTCATCGGCGTCCAGGATGAATGCCCACTCGCCGCGGGCAACTTCCAGCGCGACGTTGCGAAGGCCGTCGAAACTCTCAGTGCGCGGCGCCGGCAGCACTGCGGCACCATGGGCGCGAGCGATCGCGGCAGTGTCGTCCTCGCTGTCGTTGTCGACCACGATGATCTCATCGGTCCACCCGGCCAGCGACCGAAGCGCGTCGGCGATCCGGCCCTGCTCGTTACGGGCGAGGATCACGGCGCTGATGAGGGGGGCTTGGCCAGGCACTGGCCTGCCGGGCGGTGTGGCATCGAGCTCACTGGATACGGCTGGCGGCGCGGACTGATCGGCGTCTTCTCGCCGCACGTCCACCGGGGGTGCGTAGCTTTCTGCCAGCCAGCGGGCCGGTCCATGCTGGACGACTGAATCGATCAGGTCGAGCATCTCGGCAACCGAGCCGGGGACAGCGTCCTTACCGTCCAGCTCCTCACGCTGCCGCCGCAGGTCCCAGAGCTTCGCCCGAGCCAGGAAGCGATAAGACGCCGACATGAACGCCAGTACGAAGCCATGCATACCGTCGAGATGGGCACGGCCTCGATCGTAGTAATGAGCCCAGTCGCACGCGAAGTGGGCCAGATGCGCCTGCCAGGTGTGGCTCCGCCCGTCGGCGTGCAGGGCCTCGGCCTCGGCATCCGTATAGTGGTTCAGCTTAGCGACGTAGTGATGGAGGTCATCATACGAGTAGTGCAGTACGGCTCGGCCCGGGTCATCGTGCGGGGCGGTCAGGACCGCGCCATCCACTTCCACGCCCGAGTGGAGCCGCTCGCCGTAGCGGAACCTGCCCTTCTTCAGGAGTTGGGGCCGTGTGTACCCCGGCCACCAACCGCAGTGCTGGATCCACTTGCCGCAGAAATAGCTCTGGAACGGCAGCGACACGGCGGCGAACTCATCTCCGTGCTCGGCGACCAGCCGGCGCAGCACCGGCCCCAACCCCGACGGTACGCGCTCGTCGGCGTCCAGCACGTAGATCCACTCGCCCACGGCGTGAGGCACAGCCAGCATACGCGCCGCGTCGAAGTTCGTCGCGCGCGGCGCCGACAACACCAGCGCCCCCCGCTCCCGGGCGATCTCCGCCGTCCGGTCCTCGCTCTCGTTGTCGATGACGATGACCTGATCAGTCCACCCTTCCAGGCAGTCCAGCGCGCCAGGCAGGTTGCGCTCCTCATTACGGGCGAGGATAATCGCAGTGATGAGCGGCGGGTTGAGCGTTGAGGGTTGAGGGGTGACGGCGGACGGTTCAGGGGCCGTCGGTGGCTGAGTAGAGGCTTCGGAGCCTCGTATCGAAGCCACCCGGCGCTTCGCCTTGGTCGGGGCGTGCGGCGGCTCGGGCGCCACCGCATCGGGGCTCGCAGGCGCTTCCGACCCCGGCAGCGCTTGCACCTTGCGCGCTCTGGGCTTCCGCGTCTTGCCCTTCGCTCCTTGATCCGTGCCCCCTGGCACCTGAACCCCATCCTCGGGCGTCCCTTGCGTCGTTGTCATGCGTTATGTCCTTCACGCGCGGCCCGGAGGCGCGCTGGCGGTTCGTCTGTGTGACGATGGCTCCGGCTCCGTCCGAGGACACGCTTCGTCCACTCGGCGGAGCGGGCCGTACCCGAGCATCAGGATTGCGCTGACGGCGCGGGAGCGGGCCGGGCCGCCCTGTTCTCGATCACCGCCAACCCGAGGTGGTCGTCAGCCGGCACTCCGCCCTCCGCGGTCCACAACCGCGTTACCCCATACCCGGCACCCTCGATCCAACGGAGGGCCTCCCCCACCGTGTTGGAGGGGTTGACGGCATCGTGGATCAAAATCAGTCCGCCCGGGCACACAAGGCGCGCCGCGCGCTCGAACTCCGCCCAGACGTGAGCCGCGTCATGCGCCGAGTCCAGCAGGGCGGCTTCGTACGTCTCACCGGCCGCAACCGCTGCCTCGAGGGCGCCGAGGGAGTCGCCCATCCTTGTCTCGATGCAACTCGCGATCGAGTCCGGCAGTAGCGACCACAGGCCATGGCGGTCAGGCAACGCCTCCCGGTCCACCGTGACGACCCGTCCGTCAGGGTGGTGCGCCACTGCAGCCGCCAGACACGCCGTCGAGATCCCACGCCCGGTGCCGGCTTCGAACACGCGGATGCAGCCGTTGGCGCGCATCAGATAGTGGAGGGCGGCCAGGAGCGGAAAGGTCGCGGTATCTCGCACGATACCGTCGGAGCCGTCGTGGGTGCCATAGAACGACCACGCGAGAGCGTTGGTGCCGTGCATACCGATCCAGAGCCGCAGCGCCCCGGTGAACTGCGCGTAGTGATCGCCGTCCTCCGACACCGCGCCGTCCACAGCCAGCCGATCGCACTCGGTGCGGAGCGGCGCCTGGTACGGGCGACTCGGGCCCGCGAAGTGCACCACCCGCACCGGCCGACCCCGGCAGACGAGCCGCTCGCGGCCGCCCACGGTCACCCGGTCCATGCGGTTCTGCGCGGGAAGCAGGTTGTACGTGTCGTCGATCTGGACAGCACAACCAAGGCGCGCCAGGGCGAGGTTGAAGACGAACTGATTCCGCGCGCCGTGGGTGGGGTCCGCCTCCATCCATCTGGTCGACCTCGGTAGGAGGCGCCGCATGAACTGATCCACGCGAACCAGCGCCTGCCGCCCCGCCGCGAACACGCCGTCATTGATGACAAGAGGGAAGTTGGCTTCGTCGCGGGGCGCGCCAAGCAAGTAGGCGAGGTCCTCGGCGCGGCCGCGGTAGAAGCCCCACAACGCCTCCCCAAGTGTGCGCGCGCCCGCCGCGATGTACTGGTCAGAGGCGACCAGAACCGAACCAGGCGGACACACCTCCAGAGCGGCGAACAGGGGACGCAGGTCGCCGAAGACCAGCGTGTCGGCGTCCAAGCAGACGAACTGCTCGGCCCCGACGACCCCGGCAGCGGAGTAGAGGACTGACTTCACCATGGAGCGGATTGGAGCGACCGCACGGCACTCCACCAGTCGGGCGCCGAATCTGGCAGCGACGGCGCGGCACTCCTCGTCGGCGTCGACTGCGAAGACGACTACGATCGCGTCCTCGCAGCGCCCATTGGCCTGCAGCGATCCCAGCATGTCGGCGAGCATACCGGCATAGCCGGGCGAGACGACAGTGGCCACACATCGCTCGCCCGTGATCGGGCGCGCCGGTGGGAGGATCTCCACGCGTTCGAGGCAGTCCACGTACCTAGGTCGCTCCGTCGTCGCCCCTTCGCCGGCCACGACTGGGTCGAGCCACACGGCGTGGCAGTGCTCCCACCGGCGCGCCGTGACGCACAGCTCCAGTTGCTCCGCGCCACGGATATCGGCCTCGAGCGGCCGGGGCAGTTCGCCGGCCCGGACGGCCTCCGTGGCGGCGACGACAACGCCGTCCGCCAGGATAGAGAAGTCGGCGCTGGCGCTGCTGGTAGCAATGTCGTCATTGAGCGCGACCTCACAGGCAAAGCGCTCGAAGCCGTGCCCGGTAGCGAAGACGACCCGGCTTGGCGGATGCGCGCTGATCGAGTGAGTGTAGGGCTGCCCCTGAACCAGAACGGAGCCGCCCTCGTAGCCGAGGTCGCCGTGTAGTCCGAGAGCGCCCCACCCGACCTCACGGTTCGTGATGGTCAGTTCATCCAGGTACATTATCGGCTCCCCCGTGCCCACGATCCAGCGCCGAGAGTACATGGCGCCCTGCGCCCCGGCCAGCCTGGTTCGGGTCGAACTTACCCAATCGCCCGGTGCACTCCGCGCCGGGTTGAACACGATGCGGCCCGGCGCGAGGCCGGACAGGTGCGAGGCGAAGCCGGACTCCAGGTCGCCATGCCATTTCTGGCGGAAGATCGCCTCGTTACGATGCATGAGGCCCGCAACTCCACCCCGCGGGTCGGCTCCAATCCTCCGCAGGGTCCGGCCGCCGTGGTGATGAACATAGGCCCGTGTCGCGATCAGGAGGCGATGGCCGGCCCGACGCATCCGGTAGCTGAGATCGTTATCCTCGAAGGTTCCGAGCCCGAAGCGCTCGTCGAAGCCGCCGATCGCCCCAAGCACGCTGCGCCGCGCGGCGATGCAGAACCCCGACAGCATGTCGGTCTCCACGTCATCGCATGCGCGGCCCGCCAGGTCCTGGGCGAACAGCTCAAGCGTGTCGAGCGACGTGATGTTCGGCGCGACGTTCTGACCCACGGCGAAGTTGGTGAGCGGCCCGGTCGCGGCGACATCCCGGGCGCTAAGGAGCGCCTCGACGAGCCGGACGAGCCCCGCCCGCGGCGCCACGGTATCGCTGTTCAAGAACAGCACCGTGTCCCCGTTAGACTCGGCCAGGCCGCGGTTGCAGGCGGCGGCAAAGCCGGCGTTGCGACCCATCCGGATCACGCGGATCGGCGGGGCACCCCCGGACGCCGCGTACGCATTGGCCGCGTCCGCCGCGTCGTCCGGCGACGCGTTGTCGACCACGATGGTCTCGTGGATCAGGTCGGTGCACTTCGCCAGGCTGTCCAAGCAATGCCGCAAGTCCTCGGCTCCGCCGTGGAGCGGGATGACGACCGAGACGAGTGGCCATCCGGCAGGCACGCGCGGTGGGGAACAACCCGCTGCCTCCGACGGCGCCAGCTTGCGAAAGCGGGCCGCCGCCCGCTTCAGGAGACGCGGCACGGAGATGCGCTCAGCGAACCCGTAGGCCGCCGGGTGGGTCGGGTGCAGGTTGCGCATGAGGCGGTCGCCGTCCCATCGCCGCCATACGTTCTCGTACCAGCCCTCGACGACCTCGTTACGGTGGCTCCACGTGGCAAGCTTCCGGCGTATACGGGCGTCCGGCCCGGTATACGACAGATGGTGGAGCAGACCATCGCCAGGGCCGAGGACGAGGCTGCGCCCACCCTCGAACCGGCTCAAGCCCACCGGCCGGGCGCGGTCGAGACGCACCATCATGGCCGGCGTCAGGCTTTCGCGGGGACGGATCACATACTCTGGCGACTTCCAGTAGGTGTCCATGTGGCAGTGCAACCTGTCCGCTTGGTCGGCGCGGGCGGCCCTGCACAGCGCGCGCAGCAGAGCCGGTTCGACGATCTCGTCGCCGTCCGGTATCAGGGCGTGTGTGAATCCGCGTTCCTTTAGGGCGTCGACGGCGCCGAGCCGGTGATCAAGTTCCGAACGCCACTCGCCCAGCACCACCTCCGCGCCGGCATCGGTGGCGATTCTTGCCGTCTGCTCCCAGTCGCCGGGCTCGTCGGCCCACGGTACGCGGCTCACGAAGCAGAACACCGGCCCCGCCCGGCGAACCGACGTGATCGATTCGGCAAGGTACCAGTAGTCGTCGTGGAGGATGTAGGCGCACGCCAGACGCGGTGTCGGCATGATGGGCCTAATCGCGCCGAGCGGCCGAAGGACTTGCGGCTCCGCGCCCAACCATCACGCGCAGGGCGCTCGTCCGAACCGGACTGCGTCTCTCACCTTGCGGACAGCGGGACCTTGCCGAATTCCAACCACACCTCGGGCTCTCTGAACGAAGCAAATCGTATCTCCCTGAGGGCGCAACCTCTCGCCTCGAAGGTGCGGACCACCGTGTCGGCGCCGTCCTCGACGTCCGTACCAAGCTCGAACTTGGCGCCGTGGGCCAGGACATTCGCGTCGCCCCGGTCGGGGTAGGGCAGAACGACGTGAAACGCGCCTTCGGCGCTGACCACCCTTCTCATCTCCAGGATAGCTCTATCCGGGTAGTAAGCATGCTCCAGCGTGTGGGACGAGTACACCACGTCGAACGCGCCGTCCTCGAACATATCGAGCGCGTGCATATCGCACGTGAACACCGGATAGCCCGACTGTCTGGCCCGGTCGGCCTTGGCCGGATTGAGCTCGACACCGACCACGTTCGCGAAACCATAAGCAGCGAAGACCGTCAGCCCAACCCCGTCTCCACACGCGATATCCAGCACGCGCAGCGAACGATCATATCCTGAGAGTACCTCCTGGATGTACCGTTCCTGGCCGATGCGCCAGGTGCTGGACTGCGACTCGAAGCTGCAGAAGTCGCGAACCTGCAGTCGCTTGTACACCTCGTAGTCGCCTACGATCTCAGAGTATCTCATTGGAGGCTGGCCTCATGTCTGCGGTTGACCGGCATGTGCGGCTTGACAGTCGGACGGAGCCGTGGACGCCACTCGGTACGGGTCGTAACTGGTGCCGGAGTGATAGCGCCGTTCGCGTCGGTGAGATGCCTCACGTGGCCGGCGTGGTCCGGCACCTGGTAGCTGCTCGCACCGTTGGCCCTGCCGGAGTAGAGACCGCCGGGGCTTTCGGGCTGCTGGGTGTAGATGGCGAAGGTGCCTCCCGGCAGCTTCTCAAGCAGCACATTGACGCCGTCGTAGATGACCGGTCGCGGCCAGATGCGCCGGTGCCGGTGTAGCTCTCCCGGAGGCCGTGGGCATTGTAGGTGTTCGTCTCTATCGCCCCGTTTGCATGGACGATCTGCAGGGGCCGGTCGAGTAGGGGCGCGGCGTTGCCGCCGCGCCCCCCTCTAAGAACCGGACGTGACAGTTTCCCGTCATCCGGCTCAAGCCTTCCTAACGCCCCTGCAGGGGCGCGGCCAAGACGCGTCTGGTTGGCAGCCGAGGTGCGAGGCTCGCTTGCGGAAGGCTGGGATCGATGCGGCCCAGAATTCGAGCCGTTGACCCCACGGCCGAACGGACTTTGCCACCCGGCGCGTTGCGCGCCGCGAAGTAGGCCCGTTGCGCCGGGTCGTACGGGTTGGCGTCCAGACGGATGATGACGTGTCTGCGGATGCCGGTTGAGCTTGCATTCCGCAGCGTCACCGTTTGGATGCGGCCGTGCGTGTCCGGTCGCTGACCGGTGAACACCCAGTTGTCGCCGCCCTCTGAAGTGAAGTACTTGCACTTCACCCAGTGACGGCTCTTGTTTGGGTGTCTCCGTCTGCACCATCTCCATAGCACCTCGAAGATAGCATGGTCTACATAGTTGAAGGCATCCTTGGCATTGACGGAACGATGGTACTCCGCCCATCCGCGGATCTTCGGGCTCAACAGGGCCACGAGGTTTCCCGCGGCCATCCCGTTGTTGGCCTTCACTACCTTCCGGACGTCATCGAGAAACTCCTGCATGTTCTTTCGGGAAGGCTTCACCAGCATCTTCCCGCTGTACTTGCGGAAGTTCCAGCCCAGAAAGTCGAACCCCTTCTCGATGTGCGTGATGAGCGTCTTCTCCGGCGAGAGCTCCAGACCTCGCACGGCCATGAATTGCTCGACCAGCGGCCTGACCTCGGTCTCCAGAAGCTCCTTGGAGCTGCCGGTTATGATGAAGTCGTCCGCGTAGCGCACCAGGTTCACCTTGGCTCTCAGGCCTTGCCCGGTCGTCCTCGGGTAGCGTTCCCGAAGCTTCCGTTCCAGACCGTCAAGCGCAAGATTTGCCAGCACTGGGGAGATGATGCCGCCCTGCGGCGTGCCCTCCTCCGTGTCGTAGAAGGCATTCTGTTCCATGTAGCCGGACTTGAGCCACTTCCTGAGGATGGCGCCATCCATCGGCGCGTGGTTCAACAGGTAGTCGTGGTCTATCCGGTCGAAGCACGACTTGATGTCGCCCTCCAGTACCCACTGCGCGGAGTTTCGCCTCGACAGCGTCGTAAAGCAGAGCACCATTGCGTCCGCGCACGAGCGCTCTCGCCGAAAGCCGAACGACCTTCGGTCCGCAAGCACCTCCGCTACCGGGTCCACGGCGAGCAGGTAGAGTGCCTGCATCGCGCGGTCCCTCATCGTTGGGATGCCCAGAGGGCGTTTCTTGCCGTTCTTCTTTGGGATGTAGATACGCCGCAGAGGTTGGGGCTTGTATCCCCTCGGCCGCAGCCTCTCTACTTCCCGCGCTCTCCGCTCCGGAGTCAGTCAGGTCGCCCCGTCGACCCCCGGAGTCCTGCCGCCCTTGTTCTGCGTCACGCGCTCCACCGCCAGAAGCCTGGCGCTGTGCGAGTGGGTGAGCCGGTACTGCAGTGCTTTCACTTTGTTCCACCGGCCCTCTTCCGTCGCCTTTACGATACGTGCCTGAAGACTGCGAACGACCTGCTCTGGACCGCGGACGCGCTTCCGCCGCTCATGCGGCATGCCGCTCCCTCCTTCGCTGGTGTCGGGGACTGCTCTGGCCTGTTCAGCCATCGTCTGCTGTCGTCTCCTTTGCAGTTTGGTCAGACTATCTCGTTTGGGAAGACCCGGGGAAGTCTGCCCGCTTTCGCGCGAGGTCATGCCGCCCGAAGGCTTAACCTCTATCCCGACCGCTACGCCGGGCCTTCGCTTTCTCCCCGTCCTCTACCCGCACCTCCATCGGTTCGCCTTACGGCTCCCTACCCCTTGCAGGGGAAGATACGGGCTTACCACGTTCCGCTTGGAAGACAGGATTACGGTTTAGGTCCTCTCTCTCCGCCGGCGACGTTTGGCTGCCCATGATGGGGGACACAACAACCCCCATTCCTCGTCGCGGTGCCGTGTTGGCTCAGGCCAAGCAAACCTTTAGCGGCCTGTTGGACATGACGACGTTTATCGAGAGTTCGCATATGCTGACCATGCCGTCCACCCTAGCCCCTCGCCGCCTGGTGCTGGCAGCTACACGCTCGCCTCGCGGTTCGCGCGCCCGGCTCGCGCCGGTGGGATACATTGTCCGAGGGCACTACACAGCTCGTTGCCTCGCTGCGCTTCCTCGTAGGGTACGGGTGATGGGACACCCGGTCACGTCGGGACGGTCCCGCGTGATAATCCCCCAAGCGACTTCGTGTCGCACGTTCTCGGTGTCCCAGCCGTAGGTGCCCACGTTGCCAAGCCAGGAGTCGCCGGAGAGGTTGCCGTTCTGGTCGCAGGAGTCCTCCGTCTGCAGCCCAATAGAGGCGTTGTAGGCGGTCTGGATCTGGCAGTTGGTTCCTGGCATGGGCCCCCTTCGGCTGGCGTGCCACAGCCCGCGGCGCGCTGCTAGCGCGGTCGTTTCCGACCGACCGTCACTGCTGCACGCTCTTCACGATGAGCCGCAGGTTGGGGTACATGCGCTGCAGGCGTGCGATGTGCCACTGACAAGAGATGCATACCGGCTGGTCCGATACGAGCTTCACCTCACCGCGCACGTGCGGATACACCTGCCCGTCCTCACCTCCATACTGAGCGCGAATCTGGTCGACGAGCTTCCTCTCCGCATCGTGTTCGCGCGGGTGGACCGGAACATGCCGGTCCACGATGCGATCGACGCCGCTGCGCCTGCCCGTTATCTCCTGAGCGAGCTGAGCGTGTCCAATGACTTCCCGCGCCAGGAACTCGCTGATGCTGGGGTAGAAGCCCCAGGCGATCTCGGTCATGCCATCGGCCGAATTGTAGTAGTGGAGCGGGGGATCGTCCCCGGCATCCAGCGTGAAGAAGAGGAACTGGTAGCCCTGGTGCATCCAGAACACGATAGGTTCCAGGGGCATCTCCTCCTCGCACCCGCCCTCCTCCAGAACGTCGTGGGCAGCCCCCTGGATCGCGCCGATGTCGTGGAAGAAGCAGCGCGAACCGCGCAGCAGGTCGCCGGCTCCGTGGCCGGCCCAAAGCATGAACTCCCGGTACGCCCCGGGCAGCGGACGGCCAACGGCCTCCTCGAGACCCTCCACGGCGCCTGTGCTTGTGCCGCGCTCGCCGCGCAAGCCGACCTGCCGGTAGAGCGAAACCACGTGTGCAAGATGCCCCAATTGGACGGCGTGCGCCATGTCAGCTTGCTCCCCTTCAGACCACGCCGCCGAGGCTCCGGAGCACCCGGGCGATCTTGGCCTGCCCCTTGGCGAACAGCTTGGGATCGCCCTCGCCGTACGGCGGCGGGCCGTAGTAGTCGTTGATGCCCGTGAAGATGCCGGCCTCGACCAGCCCGAGCGGCGTCATGCCCGCCGCGTCCCGCGCGTTGATGTCCGCGCCCGCCTTGTTGAGCGCAAACACTCCGGGCAAGCAATGGGCTCCGGCGGCGATGTGAAGCGGCGTCCGTCCATCGCGGTCACGAGCGCCGTGGTCTGCGCCGGCCTTCAGAAGCCGGTTGATGCCGGACGCGAGGGCCGAGTCGTCCTGCACCATGAGGTGTAGCGGCGTCTTGCCCTCTGGGTCCCGGACGTTCACCTGGGCGCCGTGGGCAAGGAGCACCCGCACGGCCGATGCCGCCCCGTCCATGGCCTGGACGGTCAGGGGGGTCTGGCCGCGGTTGTCCATGGCGTTGGGGTCGGCCCCAGCCTCGAGAAGCACGAGGGCGGTTTCCTTGTGGCTGGCTAGGTGGAGCGGAGTCTGGCCATCCTTCGCACGAGCATTGGGGTCGGCGCCGTGGGCAAGGAGCCGTCGGCACATCTCGGCCTTCACCGGTCGGTTGAGCCCGCCAACAGCAGCCAGGTGGAGGGCAGTCCTTCCCCCCCTGTCGTGGTGCTCTGCCCCCGCGCCGTGCCGAAGAAGCTGGTCGACGACCTCGACCTCCACTACCCCGAGGTTGCCGTGGTTGGCCGCTGCTAGCATGAGAGCCGACCAGCCGCTGTCGTCCGCCGCGTTGACATCGGCACCGGCGGAGACCAGCAGCGGGATGATGCCCGGCAGTGTGTCCTGGGCGGCGTGCATGAGGGCGGTCCGCCCCGCCGCGAATGCGCCTCCTGTACGGCTGTGGATCAGCTCGGGCCGTCGATTCAGTTGCGCCGTGATCTGCGCGGTCAGCGCGTCATAGTCGACCGGCAGGCTTCTCGGCCCGTGATGCCTGCACAGGTAGAGGAATGCCTCAGCTTCCGGGTCAGACTGCATCGCGTTGGCTCCTCCTATCTCGGTCGGACGTGCTTCAGGACGATGACGAGCTTGGGCTTCTGGTTCTTGGCGCGCTCCATCGCGGCCGCGGCTGCGTTGCGGCACGACAGGCAGGGGTACCGATCGGTGATGATGGTCACCTCGCCCTTCAGTTTGTCCTCGGCCGCTAGGTCCTCCAGTATCTTGTACTCGGAGTGCACATCGCCCTTGCCCCTGGCGCCCCTGGAGGGGAGACGATCTCCTTCGCCCCTGCGTGTCTGCCTGGCGATGTCTAGACCGGTCCGCGCACGCGTGGCCCGTTCCTCGAAGGTCTCGACCCAGACGTTGCTGCCACTTACAGACGCGAGCATCCTTCCCTCGCTGATAGTGTACGCCACATTGTTCTTCTCCGCTTTCGCGACGAGGTCGCCGATCTTCCCCTTGAGCCGCTGGAAGAAGGAGGCCTTCAGGCTCCTGATGTTGGCCGCCTCCTCCGCTGACGCCCACGAGATCCTCGGTCGATAGCTGACCTTCTTGACCTTCGGGGCCCTCTGCACCTCGGCGACGAGGTTGTCGTACCTGCCGGCTACGTCGGCCATAGCCCTGCTGCGCGGCTTGTGGCGGTCCACGACGCCCGCGATGCGCTTGGCTGCGGCCGCGGCCGAGGGCGACTTCGCCAGTCGCGCGACCACCCTGCCAAACTGGGCCTCCTTGCGCAGGTCGATGGCACGCTTCAGCAGCCTTGCCGTTCCTATCCCGAGGCGCGCCACTCCGATGGTGGAACCCGCTCCCGCCGCAGGCGCGGTGACGACAGCCTCAACGATGCACTCGATCACCATCGTCAGCACCAGAAAGGCTGCGGCGCCCATCACGAGCCCGATGATCTCGGCAGATGCGTCGCGACTGGAAGCAAGTTGCTTCGCCAGGCCGACGAGGGGCTCGTCGACATACCGCTGCCAGATCGTGTCGAACGAAAGGCCGGCCTCGCGGAAGAAGTCGATGTCCGCCATCACCGAGCTCACGAAGTCGAGGGCCCCCTGCAGGGTCAGGTTGTTCTTGGCCTCCTCCACGAAGCCGATCGCGAACCCGCCGACCAGCTGGGATTGCCATCTCTTCGCCTCTGCCTCACTCATCGGCTGCATGGCCTCGTAGAGGATATCCTCCAGGAGCGGACGCAGCTTCGCCGAGGTCTTGCCGGCAGCCGAAGTCAGGGTGACCCCGAACTGCTGAATGGCGCCGAGGAGCATGGCGCCCGAAGGGTCGCCACCCAGGATGTACCGGCCGACGGGATGCACAGCCATCGAGTTGAGCGTGTCCGTGATCCTCTGCGGGGTGTAGTAGCTCCGGAACGCCTGCATCAGCGTGTCGACGGTACCGGCGACGGTTTCGGCGACCTGCATCCCGCCCCGGGCAGCAGCGCCGGCGCTGGACCCGACGGGATTCACGATCCACTCCAACAGAGACTGTTCCCCACTCGGATCCGCGGTCCACGTCGGCCTATCTGCCACATACAGGTAGGGCGGCTCCGTCTCCACCGGGTCGACCGACATCCACCGGCCAAGGTCCGCCCGCAGGTGCCGCTGCTGGACGTAGTAGCGGCCGGGCTTGCCGTCCCACGTGTAGCCCCAGTCGGCGAAGGCCATGGCCGTGGCGGCCGTGAGCTGGATCAGGCCCCAGGCGTCGTACTGGTACTCCGCGACAGCGTCGCCGTCCACGTCCGTGACCTGGCGCACATGGCCCTGCATGTCGGGGATGTAGAACCGGTGGTCCCCGCCGACCTTGGCGGAGAGGAGCCCACCAGGAGAGCCGGGAAGCGTCGTGTGGATGTTGTTGTCGCGCAGCAGAACGTGGTCGTCCCACAGATAGGCGATCGGGCTCGTCCCCGCCAGCCGCACCCGCCGCAGGCCGTCGGCGCTGTAGGTGTTCTCCTCCGTGTATCCGCTCACCTGGACGACCTTCGTGAGCCGGTTCTCGGTGTCGAAGGTGAAGGTGGTCTTGTTGCCGACGTAGTCCTCGACCGTCAGGTTGCCGTTCTCGTCGGAAGTCCAGTTCGTGGGATACACATAACTGCCCCACGGGCCCACGCGGAGAAGCTGGTCCGCCTGATCGTACCCATATGTGCACAGCGCGCCGGAGTCACTCTTCGTCAGCCTGTTTCCGACTTCATCGTAAGTATATGTCCGGTTGAACGAGTACGTGCCGTCGCGCTGGTCGGTGACCAACCGGTAGAGCACGTCGTACTCGTGGGTCACGAGCGTCCCGTCGAACTCCTGAACGGTCAGGCGATTCCCGACCGGATCGTAGGTCGCCGTGTAGACGCCCAGCGCAGTGCCGTCGGCCTTCAGGTTCTCGCGAATGATCTCGCGGCCAGCAGCGTCGAAGGTGCGCTCGATGGTCACGCCGTTGGCCAGTGCCCGCCGGGTCATGCGGCCCGCCGGGTCGTAGGCAAACGTGAATCGCTGCCCGTAGACGTTCAGGATCTCCAGCAGCTGCCCGTCCGGCAGGTGCTTGTAGTCATACGTGTGCAGCGCGTCGTCTTGCATTCGGGTCCGCCGACCGGCAAGGTCGAAGGTGTAGGTCAGGCGCTTGTTGGTCGCGGTGTCGACGACGGCGATGCGCCGGCCGGCCCGGTCGTCGAGGAACGACAGCGTGCCCCACGGGTTCTGCATGGCGGCCTCGTGGCCCGCCGCGTCGTAGACGGTGGTGGCCCGCGTGTCGTCGCGGTACCACCGCTCGACCTCCCGGTCCAGCGCGTCGTGGGTGTAGGTGGTCGGCCATCCCCGGGCGTCGGTGCGGACCAGCGGGTTGCCGGCCGGATCGAAGGTCATGGTGCGGATGCGGCCCAGGGGGTCCATCCGCTGCTCGACGTGGCCCAGAGCATCGTACGAACTGCTCGTCCGGTAGCCTCTGGGGTCGATGACGGCGATGGGGTTACCCACTTCGTCCAGCACCGTGCTGACGAGGTAGCCCAGCGCGTCCTGGACGGCGACTCGCCGTCCTGGCGGGTCGAACGTGGTGCTCGTGATGTTCCCCAGGGCATCGGTGACGGCCACGGCGCGGCGCAGCTCGTCGTACCCGGTGGTCGTCACGTGGCCCAGCGGGTCCTTCTCCCAGATGGCGAGCCGACGCGGGTCGTAGCCGGTGGTGACGGCGTGACCCGCGGCGTCGATGGCGGCGACGCGAAGGCTGCGCGGGTCCCAGACCATGGTA